>JADFZP010000120.1 GCA_015232485.1 Alphaproteobacteria bacterium | reverse complement strand
GCTCTTCGCTCGGCGGCCACGCGTTTTCCGCAGCCCGCTAAACCCGCCGGTAGCGCCCCGCCTCGTCATGCGTGGCGAGGCCCAGGGCGACGAGACGTTCAAGCCGCTCGATCCAGGTTTCGGGGGCGCCGCCGCCGCGGCGGGCGATGGCCAGCGCCGAGACGAAGTCGCCGTCCAGTTCGGCCAGGGCGCGCAAATCCTTGGCGGTCGCTTGGCTGGGCGCGTTCGCGGTCACCCGCTTGCGCGCCGCAGCCACCATCTCGGGCAGCGGCAATTCCTCGATCTCGATCCGCGTCGGCGTCAGCCCGAGCAGGCGGCGGACGTCGTGCGCCACGTTCTGGGCGGCGCGGTGGTCCGAGGGCGAACCGGGCAGCGGATAGCGATGGGTGGCGCCGTTCTGGGTGAACACCAGCTTGGGATGCTTGCCGCCCATGTCGAAGCGGTAATCGTCGATCTTGGCTTCGGCCATCAATTTGGCGATGGCGGCGGCTATGGCGCGATCGATCCTCATACCCCGTCGGCCGGAAGACCGTAGGGACGGTCGTGTTGCAGGCAGGGGATCTTGCGGCGGGCCAGGGCGACCCGGTCGGTGTCGATCTCGGCCAGGATGATGCCGGGCCGATCGCCGGCATCGGCGACCACCTCGCCCCACGGGTCGACGATCAGGGCGTGGCCATAGGTCTGGCGGCCCTCGACATGGTCGCCGCATTGCGCGGGGGCGAACACCCAGCAGCCGGTCTCGATGGCGCGGGCGCGCAGCAGGATGTGCCAATGGGCCCGCCCGGTGGTGCGGGTGAAGGCGGCCGGCACCGCAAGCAAGCTGGCCCCCGCCTGGGCCAGCGAGCGGTACAGATGGGGAAAGCGCAGGTCGTAGCAAATCGACAGCCCCAGCCCGCCCCACGGCGTATGCGCCACCACCGCCCGATCGCCGGGTTGGAACGTCGCCGATTCGCGATAGCTTTCGCCATTGCCCAGGTCCACGTCGAACATGTGGATCTTGTCGTAATGGGCGACGATGCGGCCGTCGGGGGCGATCAAATGGCTGCGATTGCACACCATGCCGTCGGGGCCCTTGACGGCCAAGGTTCCCGAATGGAGCCAGATCGCGTGCTCGCGCGCCAGATCGCGAAAGGCGGCCAGCGCCGTGTGGGCGCCCTCGGCCATCGCCTTGCCCTGGATGTTGGCGCGGCCCCACTCCATCATCGACACGTTCTCGGGCATCAGCACCAGATCGGCGCCGGCCGTTCGCGCCTCGCCGATCAACGCGGCGGCCGCCTCGATATTGGGGGCCAAGTCGCGGCCGGCGTTGACCTGCAGGCAGGCGGCGGTGAAGACGCTCATGTGATACGTTCCAGCATCGGGTCGAGCTTGCCTCGGGCGTCGAGATCGTGGATGTCGTCGCAGCCGCCGACATGATGGCCATCAATGAAGATTTGCGGCACCGAGGTGCGGCCATCGGCGCGCCGCGTCATCTCGTCGCGCAAATCGGGACGCCCGCTCACGTCGATTTCGAGGAAGGGCACACCTTTCCGCTCCAGCAGCCGCTTGGCGCGGTGGCAATAGGGGCAGGACTGGGTGGCGTAGATTTCGACCTTGGACATGAGCCGTCACTCCGAATGCGCAACGCCCTAATATAGTTTCCCCCTTGCGGCTGACCAGGGGGTGTTGCGCAAAATGACATTCGATCCTCTTCCACCTAAGCGTTTTCAACGCCCGACGCGGGCCACGGTCAGCACGTCGACCGAGGCGGCGCCCGCCTTGCGCAAGGCGCGGGCGCATTCCGAGACGGTGGCCCCGGTGGTCAGCACGTCGTCGATCAGCAGCACGGCGCGCCCCCGGACGAGGTCGCCGTTCCGCCCCGGCGCGAAGGCGCCACGCACATTCTTGATGCGCTCGACGCGGCCCATGCGGCCTTGGCTGGGCGTGGCGCGGCCCCGCGACAGCGCCTCGGGCGCGAAGGCCACCCCCGACAGGCGCGACAACTCGCGGGCCAGCATGGCCGCCTGATTATAGGTGCGTTGGAACAGCCGCAGCCGGTGCATCGGCACCGGCACCAACAGGTCGGCTTGGGCGAGAAGCTCGGCGCCGGCCCGGCTCATCCAGCGGGCCAGGCCGGGCGCCGCGTCGGTGCGGTCGGCGTGCTTGAAGCGCAGGATCAGGCCGCGACCGGCCTCGTCGTAATCGAACACGGCGCGCGCCCGGCGAAAGGGCGGCGGCTCGGCCATGCAGGCGCCGCACAGCGCGCCATCCGGCGCGGGCGTCTCGAACGGCGCGCCGCAGCACGCGCAAAAAGGCGGGCCGAGAAAACGCATGCCGTCCCAACATGGCGGGCACAATCCACCGGGATCGCCCACCGGCTCGCCGCAGGCGAGGCACAGGGGCGGCAGCAAGGCATCGAGGGCGATGCGGCCGAGGCGGATCGCGAGGCGCATGGCCGTGATGTTAACCCCATTTCCGCTTCCCGTCCCCGGCCGCCGCATGCCATATCTCGGGGATGGGCGACGACATTCGAATTTTCGACCGGCAAGTCGTGCGGCTGCATCGCGACCGTGCCGCGCGCGACCTTGCCCGCCACGACTTCCTGTTCCGCGAGACCGCCGACCGGCTGGTCGAGCGACTTGACGACGTGCGGCGGCGTTTCCCGGTGGCGCTCGATCTGGGCTGCCACGGCGGCGAGGTCGGACGCGCCCTGAACGGACGCGGCGGCGTCGAAACGCTGGTCCAGGCCGATTTGTCGCCGGCCATGGCGCGTCTGGCCGGCGGGCGGCGCGTCGCCTGTGACGAGGAATTCCTGCCCTTCGCCCCGGCCAGCTTCGATCTGGTGCTCAGCAATCTCAGCCTGCATTGGGTCAACGACCTGCCCGGCGCCTTGGTGCAGATCCGCCGGGCGCTCAAGCCGGACGGGCTGCTGCTGGCCACCATGCTGGGCGGCGAGACGCTCAAGGAATTGCGCCACGCCTGGATGGAGGCGGAACTGGCCGAGGAAGGCGGGGCCGGCCCGCGCGTCTCGCCCTTCGCCGACATCCGCGACGCCGGCGGGCTGTTGCAGCGGGCCGGCTTCGCCCTGCCGGTCGCCGACGCCGACACCATCACGGTCAGCTATCCCGACGCCATGCGGCTGATCGTCGATCTGCGCGGCATGGGCGAGACCAACGCGGTGGCCGACCGCCGCAAGGGCCTGACCCGGCGCGCCACCCTGTTCCACGCGGTGGCCGCCTATCAGCGGGCGTTCGCGGATGACCAGGGGCGCGTTCCCGCCACCTTCCAGACCGTCACCCTGACCGCCTGGGCGCCGCACGAGGCCCAGCCGCGCCCGCTGCGGCCCGGCGGCGCCTCGATACGGCTGTCGGACGCCTTGAATGGCGAGCCCCGGCCGGTCGACGATTCGCCGCCCTGACCTCGCCATTGTGCTTGCGGCAAGGCTGGAATGCGACCACTTCTCTGTTCAACGCGGGGGCGGACGGCGGGACATCGATCTGCTATACAAGTGTCGGCCGGGAATAAGCGATGAAGGACATGGAACAGGAAGACACCAGCGGCACGATCCGCATTCGACTCCACCGTCCCGAGGATTTCGAGGGAATGCGCGCGGCGGGCCGCTTGGCCGCCGAGACGTTGGACTTCATCACCCCGCATGTGGTGTCGGGCGTCGCCACCGGCGACCTTGACCGGCTGTGCCACGGGTTCATCGTGGCGCGTGGCGCGATTCCGGCGCCGCTCAACTACCGCGGCTTTCCCAAATCGATCTGCACCTCGGTCAACCACGTGGTCTGCCACGGCATTCCCGGCGAGAAGTGCTTGCGCGACGGCGACATCGTCAACATCGACGTGACGGTGATCCTGGACGGCTGGCATGGCGACACCAGCCGGATGTATCTGGTCGGCGATGTCGGCGTGAAGGCCCGCAAGCTGGTCGACGTCACCTATGACTGCCTGATGGCCGCCATCGACGTGGTGCGGCCCGGCGCCACGCTGGGCGACATCGGCCACGCCATCCAAAGCTTGGCCGAGGCGCACCGCTTCAGCGTGGTGCGCGACTTCTGCGGCCATGGGCTGGGCCGGGTCTTTCACGAGCCCCCCAACATCATGCATTACGGCAAGGCGGGCCAGGGCCTGGCGTTGCGCGAGGGCATGTTCTTCACGATCGAGCCGATGATCAATGTCGGCCGCTTCGAGACCAAGATGCTGGCCGACGGCTGGACCGCGGTGACCAAGGACAAATCGCTGTCGGCCCAGTTCGAGCACTCGATCGGGGTGACCGCCGACGGCTGCGAGATCTTCACCCTGTCGCCCACCGGCCTGCACCGGCCTCCCTACGCCCAGACGTGAAGGCCTGCGAGGACGACAAGAAGCCTCATTATCTGGGGCACCGCCAGCGGCTGCGCGAGCGTTTCATGCAGGCCGGCGCCGAGGCGTTGGCCGATTACGAACTGATCGAACTGCTGTTGGGCATGGCCCAGCCGCGCGGCGACATGAAGCCGGTGGCCAAGGCGTTGATCGCCCGGTTCGGCAGCTTCGCCGACGTGGTCTCGGCCGAGCCCGCCGATCTGGCTTCGGTCGCCGGCACCGGGCCGGTGTCGGTGGCGGCGCTGAAGCTGGTCCGCGAGGCGGCCATTCGGCTGGCCCGCCAACAGGTCTTGGCGCGCCCGGTGCTGTCGTCCTGGGAGGCCCTGCTCGACTACTGCACGGCCGCGATGGCCAATTTGCGCTCCGAGCAGTTTCGCCTGCTGTTCCTCGACCGCAAGAACGTGCTGATCGCCGACGAGGTGCAGCAGCGCGGCACCATCGACCAAGCCCCCGTCTATCCCCGCGAAGTCGCCCGTCGCTCGCTGGAACTGCACGCCTCGGCGGTGATCATGGTCCACAACCACCCGACCGGCGACCCCACCCCGTCGAAGGCCGATGGCGACATGACCCGACAGGTCAAGGAGGCTTTGAAGGCGGTCGGCGTCACCCTTCACGACCATGTCGTGATCGGGCGCGGCAGCTATTGGTCGTTCCGCAGCCAGGGCATGATCTGATCCACCATCGCCGCGAACACCGGCGCCCAGTCGCCCGGCGCCGATTGGCGGAACAGGCGGATGGTCGGATACCAGCGGCTGCCCTCGAAGCCCAGCATCCAGCGGCATTCCGGCACCACCTTCATCGCCACCCACACCGGCCGGGCCAGGGCGCCGGCCAGATGGCCGAGCGAGGTGTCGGGAGTGATCACCAGATCCAGGCATTCCATCACCGCGGCGGTGTCGCGGAAGGCGTCGGGGCCGGCGTCGAATTCGGGACCGAGATCCTGGGCGCCCAGCTCGGCCGGTATGGGCTGGCCCTTTTGCAAAACGATCAGCCGCACGCCCGGCAACCGCCCGAACTGGGCGAGGTGCATCGGATCGAAGCTGCGCCCCGCCTCGCCCTCGATCCAGGTCTCGGGACCGACCTTCCAGGCGACGCCGATCAGCGTCTCGCCGGGTTGGCGGGCGAGCACCGCCGACCAATGCGCCACCCGCTCGGGGTCGGCGCGGAAATAGGGCACGTCGCCCGGAAAGGCGTGCTGATCGTGGCCGAAGCGCCATGGCACGCTGAGCAGCGGCGCGATGGCGTCCGGGGACTCGCCGTCCCAGGGCTCCCAGCCCGGCAGTTGCGCCATCAGATGAAGCAGCCGCGGCGGGCAGGCGAGCAACAGGCGCCGACAGCGCGTCTTGAGCTTTGGGATGTAGCGCGAGAGTTGGAGAATGTCGCCCAGCCCGCCCTCGGCCAGCAGCAGCAGCGTGTCGACCGGCTCGCCCGTCCAAAGCGGGCTGGCCGGCAAGCGGCTCAACTGCTCGCGATAGGCGGCCATTTCGAGGCGCGCCTCGCACAGCGCGAAGCCCACCGTGACGTTTCCGAACAACTGCTCCATGCGCCCCAGCACCATGCGGAAGCGCGGCTCGGCCGGGTCGAGCGCCACGGCGGCGCGCAGGCGCATTCGTGATTCGGGCAAGCGCGCCAGTTCCTTGAGCGCGAGGCCCAGGCCGTAATGCGCCTTGGCCTCGGCGGGAACCAGGGCCACCGCCCGACGATAGGCGCCCTCGGCCTCGTCCAGCCGGCCAAGCGCGCGGAACACCTCGCCGATGTGACACTGGATCTCGACCTGCGCCGGGACCAGAGCCATGGCGCGACCAAGCAGCGTCAAGGCGCCTTCGTGCCGTTCAAGCTGGTGAAGCAGCAGACCAAGCAGGTAAAGCGCCTGCACGTCGCCCTGGTCCTTGTCCAGCAGGCGCAGATACAGGGCTTCGGCCTCGCCATGGGCGCCGTCGCGGTGCAAGGCCAGCGCATGACCGAGAAGATCGTCGTCAACCAAAGGCCATCACCTCTTTTGGCCGATCCGCGAATCATCTATGATATCGGCGAATTCCGGAGGACGGTACCAGTGAATCTCCGACACTCCATCACGCGTTCGCTGGCCCGATGCTCGCGGGGATCGACGGCGACCGAATACACGATCATCGCGGCATCGATCGCCATGGCGATCATCGCCGCGTTGGAGTTGATCGGCACCGATCTGAATACCAGCCTGAACTCTTTGGCTTCCAGCCTCTGAGCACAAAAAGCTGGATTTCAATCGGCAAACCTGCTCTCCTGATGTGGGGAAACAACTTACCGATGCGGGCCAAATCGTGAGCGAGCCATATTTCAACATCGTTCGCCTTGTCGAGCGCTTGCACCGTCATTTTCTTGATGTTCTTCGCACCGAGCTGCGACACCTGAACATTGAGGACATCAATGCCGTGCAGGCGCTGTTGCTCTACAACATCGGCGAGAACGAAGTGGTGATCCGCGATCTCAAGGACCGCGGCTACTATCACGGCTCGAATGTTTCCTACAATATCAAGAAGCTGACCGAATTCGGCTATTTGGACCAGGAGCGCTGCTCGCATGATCGCCGCTCGGTGCGCCTGCGCCTGACCGAGAGCGGCATGCGCCTGTGCACCGCCATCCGCGACTTGCAGGGCCACCTCGCCCAGCAGCTCGGCGCCGATTCGGGCGCGCGCACCGACATGGAGGCCGCCGGCCAGACCATGCTCAAGGTCGAACGCTGCTGGACCGACTTCATGCGCTACGGCCGCGAGGTCTGACGCCGGCCTCCCCGCCGCCCATGGCGGGGACGCGTCGTCGCCCTACTTCACCGCGAATGGGTCTTTCCCGTTGACCAGCACGCCCCCGCCCGCCGGCCAGGCGAGTTGGAAGCGGCTGACCGCGCGACCTTCGTCGTCCTGAGCGGGGATGGCCGCCTTGCGCAGCCAGTCGGGATCGAGCATCGCCAGCGGGCCGTCCTTGACGGCGAGCAGCGCGTCCAGCCCGCGCACCCACAGATCGACCGCGCCGCCCATGCCCTCGGGGGCGGGCCGCGCGGCGCCGCGCGCCACGACCTCCCAATTGGCTCCGGCGACTTTGAAGCGATCGAGGCGCAGCGTCGTCCCCGCCTGGGCCATCGTCGCCAGCAGCGGTCCGGTGTCCGGCTCGTCGGCCCCCGCCGCCAGCGCCCCCATGGCGCTTTGAATGGCGGCGCCGACCAGCGCCGGTATGGGAATGCGATCGATCACCAGCTTGGCCTCGGCGGCGGCCGGCACGGCCGAGTCGCCGCCGCGCGCGCCGGCATGGGAATAGGACAGCGTGGCCGAGGACAGCGTGGCGCCCAGTTCGGCGCCGGTCAGAGTCAAATCCAGGTGATCGAGCGCCACCTTGCGCCCCTCGGCGACCCCGTCCAACCCTTCGAGGGCCAGCGCCAGGGTGGCCGAATCGAGCAGATCGAAGCCCTCCACGTTGGGCGCCCGCCCCTTGCGCTCGCCCAGCCACAGCATCGCGCCGAACCGTTCGGCGGCGGCCAGATCGGCGTCGTGCAGATCGGCGCGCATCAACACCCGGTCGAGCGTCACCAGCCCGCCCCGCTTGGCCTCCGAGAAGCGCAGGCCCCCCAGTTCGGCCACGCTGGCGACGTCGTGGCGCTCGGGGGCGCCGGGACGCCGCGTATGGGCGAGCCGGATGCGCGCCGCCGCCATTTGCCAGGGCTGTCCGGCGTCGCGCAGTTGAGCATCCGTCACCAGCAGTTCGACATCGCCGGGGCTGCCCGCTTCGGGCCGCCAGACGCCGCTCAGCCGGCCCTGCCCGATGGTCAGCGCGACGGATTTGCGCCGCTGCCGGTCCAGCACGGTCATGCGGCCGGGCAGCACGGCCTCGAAGGCGATGTCCTCGCCCGCCTTCTTCAGGTCGACGCGCAGCGTGCCGACCCGCAGCACGTTGGTCTCGCCAAGCAGTTCCAGGCGCGGCACGGTGACGCGCCAACCGCCCTCGATGGCCGCCACGCCGATCCGGCCGCCGATCTTGTGGCCGTCGAGCAGGCCGCGCACCGCTTCGAGCGCGGCCCGCGCCTCGGGGTCCTTGGGGTCG
>JADFZP010000119.1 GCA_015232485.1 Alphaproteobacteria bacterium | reverse complement strand
GGCATCCCGCGTGGATGGCCGGATCAAGTCCGGCCATGACGAGTGGAGAGGAGGCACCGACCCTTCGCCGTCATGCCCGTGCTTGACACGGGCATCCCGCGTGGATGGCCGGATCAAGTCCGGCCATGACGAGTGGAGAGGATGCTTGCGGTCAGGCCGTCGCCGGACTGGCCGAGGTTGGGAACATCAAGGTCCAGTTGGTCCCGTGGTCGGACTGGACGTTCACGCTGCCCCCGACCTGCTTCGCGAGGCGACGGACCAGACCCAGGCCGTGGCGTTTGCTTTCGGGGGCCTCTTGGAAGCCCACGCCGTCGTCGGAGACCGTGAGGGTGGCGCGGCCACCCTCGCGGGCGAGGTCCAACGAAATCGAAATCGTGCCCTTGCCCTCGGCGAAAGCGTGCCGGTAGGCGTTGGATACCAACTCGGCGACGACGATTCCCAAAGCGGTCACCGCGTCCAGGTCTAGAATGATCTCGTCCACGCGGCAGACCACGCCGACATCCGGGAACTGCCCGCGTTGCAGATCCTGAAGGCTGAGGCACAGCGATTTCAGATATTTGCCGAAGTCTATGGACCGACTCATCTCGCTGCCGAGCAAGTGATCGTAAACCTGCGCCAAGGTCATGACCCGACGCGCGATGGCGCCGATGCCTTCTTTCGCCGGACCGTCTTCGGACTGCGCGAGCTGCCTGCTTAACATGCCGAGGACGAGTTGCAGATTGTTCCGAACGCGGTGTTGCAGCTCCTCCGCCAGAATCTTCTTTTCTTCCAAAAGATTGTCCTTCTCCGCCACCAGAGCCTTCATTTGCTCGATGGTGGCGTGAAGAACGGCGGTGCGGCGCGAGGTGGCGACCGCCTCGGTGAGGACGTTGGTGAAGCCGGTCAGGAAATCCACGTCGTGATGGTCGTAGGTGTGTTGGCGGGGGCTGTCGATTTCCAGCACCCCATAGGCCGTGCCGTTGCCTTTGATGATGACGTCGATGGTCGAGACGATGCCATGATCCGCATAGAAGGACGGCAGTCGCAATCCAACTTCGTCGGCCAGCACTTCGCAGATCACCGGCTTTCCCGTCACGAAGGCGCGCCCTTGCGGCGAACTGACATCCGCCTTCGAGATGACTTGGCCGACCACGTCGGGGTTCCAGCCGACGCCCGCCTCGACGAGCAGATCGTCGGTTTCGGGGCGATAGCGGCAGACCTTGCAAAAGGGAACGCCCAACGACTGCGCGCAAACCCGTGCCGCCTCGGTCATGATGGTCAGCAGGTTCGACTCGCGATAGGCGAATGTGCCGAAATTGGCCAGCGCCGATTGTTGACGGAGCAGCTTTTCGACATCCCTGGTCTCATGCGGCGCCATGTCCCACTTCCCTTGGTAAGGACCTTGATCCGGCTTTCCGAAGAAGCTGGAAATTGCGGGGAAAGGGCGCGGACGTGGTCCCCGTCCCGACAACTTCGCTGACGATCCTCAATGCCCGCACGATATCGTCTGGAAGGTAGGGTTTGGTGATGCAGGCCTCGCCATCCGACGCGGTGAGCACGACGTGACCCGCATTGCCGGTCGCATAAAGGATTCCCAAATTCGCGCGGCTGTCTATTTGCGCCGCGACGTCCGTCCCGACGCCGCCGGCGCCCAGCCTGACGTCGATCACGGCCAGATCGGGATGGAGTCGATTACAGAGGTCGACCGCTTCGGCGACGGTGCTCGCCAACCCGCACACATCGTATCCGGCGGTGACAAGAACCTCCTCAAGCAGGTCGGCGATCAAGAAATCGTCCTCTGCGATGATGACTTTTTGCAACATGTCCTCCACATGACGTCCCCCCCAAGCACGGTTCGGGACAACGACATGTGTAACAAAATGTGGAATAGAGGCGAAACGAATCAAGTAAGATTGCGCAATATTGCGGAGGTGTTACTCATAATCCGTCGAGAAATTCCGCGCGTTCCGACCTACTCTAATCCCCCTGTCCCTCGGTCTTTATGTGCATCATATGGCCGCAATGCTTGCAGTGTACGGCGTCGAGGTCGTGACGGGTAAGGCCGCATTCGGGGCATTCGCAAAAGACCTTGGCCGGCCGGAACATCGCCTGGGCGAAGCGCACGAACAGCCCGACCCCGACCACCATGATCATGATGGCGAGCAGACGCCCATGCTGGCCGACCAGGGTGATGTCGCCGAACCCGGTGGTGGTCAGCGTGGTGACGGTGAAGTAAACGGCGTCGAGGTAATTCTCGATGGATTTGTTGGTGCCCACCTGATCGACATAGACCAGCGCCGAGACGATGAACACGAAGACCAGCAGCGTGGTGGCCGACTCGATCCGCTCGTGGTTTTGCGCGACCCAGGGATTGGCGCCGCGGATCTGCCGCAGCACGGCGTAGCTGCGCAGCAGGCGCAGGGCGCGCATGATCCGCAGGAAGCCATAGCCGCCGGCCACCAGCGGCGCGAACATCGTCAGAATGACCACGACGTCGATCAGCGTCCACAGCGAGACGATGAACCGCCTGAGGTCGCGGGCGACCCAGGCGCGACAGCCGAGATCCAAGGCCAGCACCGAGCCGATGGCGTAATCCGTCCAGCGGATCCAGTCCTCCATCGCCATGAAGGTGGTGGCCAGGAAGAACGCCACCGTGGCGAGGTCGAATACGATCAGCGCGTTGCGGAAGCCCGTATGCGCCTCGTACAGAAACTTGACGCGGTTGCGCAGGCCGTGGATGCGCCGAAGCCTGTCGGTGTCGGAGAGATGGGCTGTCATGCCCATTACATAGCCCAATCGTCATGCGCCTGGAAGGCGTCACCCGACGCGCCGAAATGGTCCCCGTCCGGGGAATGGATCGGCCCAGGCGATCGGGCCATCTGGTCCTCATGCGGTTCTGGGCTTCCTTGCTATCCTTCCTGTGCCTGGGCGGTTGCGGCCGGATCGAAGACACCGTGCCGCCGCCGCCCCTTTTTTGCTACGACTCGCTGGGCGATCCAACCTGCTACACCGATCCGCTGCCCGGCGCGCAGGCCATGTTGCTGGGCGATCCGGGATGGCCGGGACCGTCGCCCTATCTCGAGTTGCCGGCGGCGCCGGGGCCGATCATCGATCGCGAATGACGCGGCTTCGCTCGGACGGCTTGATGACGGTCTGAGGCGCGGCCGCCTCGATGCGCTCGGCCAGCCGGCCGAAGGCTCCGCTCACCGCCGAGCCGAGCGACATCGCCGAAGTGCCGACCGCCACCGCGATCAGCAGCCCGATCAGGGCGTAGCCAATGCCCGTTCGCCCTTCTTCATCTGCCAGCAGCCAATGCTCGCGCACGGGGCGCCCCCTTGGGAGTTGTCGCCTACTCCAAAGAAGATGGCATGGCGGCGACCGGGCTTCGCGTGGACGGAAGGTGAGGCGGGCGGCGATTTCGAGGTAGGATCATTCACCGATCAGGTGCAAGGCGATGTCGCGGCGGTGCGGCGCGTCGCGGTGCTCGAACAGGAAGACGCCTTGCCAGGTGCCTAGTCCCGGTCGCCCGGCCTCGACCGGGATCGACAGGCTGGCGTTGGTCAGGGCGGCGCGGATATGGGCCGGCATGTCGTCCGGCCCCTCGTCGCGATGGCGGTAAAGCGCGGGGTCTTCCCGCACCAAGCGCAGGAAGAACGCCTCGAGGTCGCGCAGAACGTCGGGGTCGGCGTTCTCCTGGATGATCAGCGAGGCCGAGGTGTGGCGGCAGAACACCGTCAGCAATCCGTCGCGGATGCCCTGGCCGGCCACCCAGGCGGCGATTTGCGGCCCCAGATCGGTGAAGCCCTTGCCGCGGGTGGCGATCTGGATGCGGGTGCGCGCTTGCCTCATCATCGGCTGAGCAAAGCGCGCCGCCCGGCCGGCGTCAAGCCCCGCCCCACCAATAGACCCACACGAACAGGAAGATCCACACCACGTCGACGAAGTGCCAATACCAGGCCGACGCCTCGAATCCGACATGGTGCTCGGGGCTGAAATGGCCGCGCATCACGCGGACCAGGTTGACGCTTAGGAAGCACACGCCGACCAGGACGTGGAAGCCGTGGAAGCCGGTGGCCATGTAGAACACGGTCGGGAACACGCCCTCGCGGAAGCCGAAGGTGGCGTGGCCGTATTCGATCGCCTGCAAGATCAGGAAGACCACCCCCAACGCCACGGTCAGCGCCAGGGCGCGGATCACGTCGCGCCGATCGCCCTCGAGCAGCGAGTGATGCGCCCAATTCAAGGTCAGGCCCGAAGACAGCAGGATCAGCGTGTTGAGGAAGGGCAGGTCCCAGGTGTCCAGCGGCTCGATGCCCAGGGGAGGCCACGCCTCGACCTGGGGATTGACGCCCAGCGCGGCGTTGAAGAACGCCCAGAAGAAGGCTGCGAAGAACATCACCTCCGAGATGATGAACAGCGCCATGCCGACCCGCAGGCCGTGGCGCACCACCGGGGTGTGCGAACCGTGCGCCGCCTCGCGCACCACGTCGCGCCACCATAGGGCCATGGTGGCCAGAACCGTGGCGATGCCCAGCGCCCAAATCCAGGGCGAGCCGCCGTGCCACCATCGCACCGCCCCGAAGGCGGCCAGGAAGGCGGCGAGCGAGCCCAGCGCCGGCCACGGGCTGGGGTCGACCAGATGGTACGGGTGCTGCTGCGTGGCGTCGCTCATGGCGATCCCCTGAAGAAGGTGTAGGACAGCGTGATGGTGCCGACCTCGTTGGTGTCGGGATCGACGACCAGCGCCGGGTCGACCCAGAAGGCGACCGGCATGTGAACCGTCTGGCCGGGCGCCAAATGCTGCTCGGTGAAGCAGAAGCATTCGACCTTGTTGAAGAACTGCCCCGCCTTGGCGGGGGTCACGTTGTAGGTCGCCGTTCCGGTGATCGGCTCGGCCGACAGATTCTCGGCGGTGTAGCTGGCCAGCACGGTCTCGCCCAGGCGGACGCGCATTTGCGGCTGGTCCGGCTGGAAGCGCCAGGGCAGCTTGCTGTTCACATTGGCGTCGAAGCGTACCGTCACCATGGCGTCGCTTGGCGGCGCAGGCGCGCCGGCCTCGGCTTGGCGCGTCGTGCCGCCCAGGCCGGTGACCTCGCAGAACAGGCGGTAAAGCGGCACCGAGGCCGCCACCAAGCCGCCCATCGCCACGACGGCCACCAGCGACAGGGCGACGGTCAGGGTCTTGGCGCGTCGCATCGCCTCACTCCGCCGGCTGGCCGAAATGCGGCAATTTCTCGAAGCTGTGCAGGGGCGGCGGCGACGACACCGTCCATTCCAGGGTGGTGGCGCCGGCTCCCCACGGGTTGGCGGCGATCCGCTGGCCGACCGCGAAGGTGCGCCACACCACGTACAGGAAGAACAGCGCGCCCGCGAAGCCCAGGAAGGCGCCCAGCGACGAGATCATGTTCCAGCCCGCATAGGCGTCGGGATAGTCGGGGATGCGGCGCGGCATGCCGGCCAGCCCTAAGAAGTGCTGCGGGAAGAAGGTCAGGTTGGCGCCGATGAACATCATCCAGAAATGGATCTTGCCCAAAGTCTCGGGATACTGGTGGCCCGACATCTTGCCGATCCAGTAATAGAACCCCGCGAACATCGCGAAGACGGCGCCCAGCGACAGCACGTAATGGAAATGGGCGACCACGTAATAGGTGTCGTGCAGCGCGATGTCGACGCCGGAATTGGCCAGCACCACGCCGGTCACGCCGCCCATCGTGAACAGGGCCACGAAGCCCATCGCCCACAGCATCGGCGTCTTCAGCTCGATCGATCCACCCCACATGGTGGCCAGCCAACTGAACACCTTGATGCCGGTGGGCACCGCGATGATCATGGTGGCGGCGGTGAAATAGGCGCGCGTGTCGACGCTCAGGCCCGAGGTGAACATGTGGTGCGCCCACACGATGAAGCCGATCACGGCGATCGACACCATCGCGTAGGCCATGCCCAGATAGCCGAACACCGGCTTCTTCGAGAAGGTCGAGATGATGTGGCTGATGATCCCGAAGGCCGGCAGGATCATGATGTAGACCTCGGGATGGCCGAAGAACCAGAACAGGTGCTGATACAGCACCGGGTCGCCGCCGCCCGCCGGGTTGAAGAAGGCGGTGCCGAAATTGCGGTCGGTCAGCAGCATGGTCAGCGCCCCGGCCAGCACCGGAACGGCCAGCAGCAAGAGCACCGCCGTGATCAACATGGCCCAGACGAACAGCGGCATGCGATGGATGGTCATGCCCGGCGCGCGCATGTTGACGATGGTGGTGATGAAGTTGATCGCCCCCAGGATCGACGAGACGCCCGCCAGATGCAAAGCCAGGATGGCGTAATCGACCGCCGCGTCGGGATGGCCGATGGTCGAAAGCGGCGGATACAGCGTCCAGCCGGTGCCCGGCATCGAGCCGGTGAACAGGGCGATCACCAGCAAGGCCAAGGCCGGCACCAGCAGCCAGAAGCTGATGTTGTTCATGCGCGGGAAGGCCATGTCGGGCGCGCCGATCATCAACGGCACGAACCAGTTGCCGAAGCCGCCGATCAGGGCCGGCATCACCACGAAGAACACCATCAAGACGCCGTGCGCGGTGACCATCGCGTTGTAGAGCTGGTGGTCGCCGCCGGTCCATTGGATGCCGGGCGCCATCAGTTCCAGGCGGATGAACACCGACATGGCGCCGCCGATCATGGCGGCCACCACCGACAGCACCAGATACATGGTGCCGATGTCCTTGTGATTGGTCGAAAACAGCCAGCGCCGCCAGCCGCTGGGCGCGTGATGGGCGGAATGGGATTGCGAGGCGGTCATTGTCCCTCCTCGGCGCGGGCGAGGGCGGTGCCGCCGGGCGCCTCGGCCTTCATGCGTTCGGTCCACGCCTGGAACTGGTCGGGCGGAACCGCCTCGACGGTGATCGGCATGAACGCGTGGTTGACGCCGCACAGCTCCGAGCACATGCCGTACCAGAGTCCGGCCCGCAGCGGCTTGAACCAGGTCTCGTTGAGTCGCCCCGGCACGTTGTCGGTCTTCACCCCCAAGGCCGGCACCGCCCACGAGTGGATCACGTCGTCGGCGGTCATCAGCAACCTGACGCTCGCGCCCACCGGCACCACGACATGGTTGTCGGTGGCCAGCATGCGCGGCTGTCCGGGTTTGAGATCGGCGTCCTGGATCATGTTCGCGTCGAACGAGACGCCGTGATCGGGGTACTCGTATGACCAGTACCATTGGTGGCCGGTGACCTTGATGGTCATGTCGGCCTCTTGCGCCCGGTCCATGAAGTAGAGCAGGCGGAAGGATGGAAAGGCGATCGCCACCAGGATCAGCACCGGCAGCGTGGTCCACGCCAACTCCAGCGCGGTGTTGTGCGACCAGCGCGCCGGCTCGGGATTGCGGCTGGCGCGGAACCGCCACAGGATGAAGGCGACGAGGCCGAGCACCAGAACGGTGATCGCCACGATGATCAGATTCAGCGTGTCGTTCAGGCTGCGGATCATCTCCATGGTTGGCGAGGCGGGATCCTGCATCTGGATCTGCCAGGGCCGCGCCATCTCGGCCTGGGCCGGAAACGCGCCAAGAAGGGCCGCCGCGAGGGCGGCTGGGATGAATCTCATGATTTTCGCGCCCCGTAGGCAATGTGACGCCGAAGTTGCAGATGGGGACGCGCCCGGCCCACGCCAATAGGCGCTCGGCCGTTGCGGATTATCCTTGTCGAGCTAGGCGGAAATCGGAAACGCCCCAAAAGTGACTCGAAATCCCCCAGCACTCTTTCGCTTTATGCGATTTCCTGCCACAATCGGCGACGCTTTGACCGGCAACCAGAAGGGTGACAGGGGCGATGAACGCGGCCGTTTCCCGGGATCGCCGGCGCAACCATCCTGACATACAGGCATTGTTCCAGGATGCGCTCGACGCCGCGATGCGGTTCACGGCCGGCGCCGACCGCACCAATGACAGCCTGTATCACACGCTGGAGAAGGTCTACGCGCTGCACCGCGCCGGCCAAAGCTTCGAGGACGAGTTCCTGGCCTTCGCCGGTCGGCGCATCAAAATCACCAAGGCGACCCGGCGAAATCCGCTGATGATCGCGGTGCGTCTGGTGTTTGGCGACGATCCCGCCAACCGCTCGAACAACAGCCGCTACGCCCAGGCGCTGTCGCAGATCGAGCGAATCTTGGGTGACACCTTCGAACCCGGCGCCGTGGTGCGCGAGATCGCCCGCCACGGCAGCCTGGACGTCATCGTCAAGGCGGCGCGCCGCCACCGGCATCAAGGCGCCGTGGGGGCGGCGGCCGAGGCCGATCGCCTGTCACGGGCCGAGACCGCGCTCGCCCCGATGATGGCGCGGCCGCTGTCCGTGTTCCAGGCGCCCGAGGGCGTCGGCGAGGGCTATGCCCTGGCCCTGATCCATGTCGACGGCGCCGGCCAGGGGCGGCTGCTGCGGCTGATTCCCGGCAGCACGGGCGGGGCCGAGCGTTTCGTGCGTCGGCTGGCCGATC
>JADFZP010000118.1 GCA_015232485.1 Alphaproteobacteria bacterium | reverse complement strand
CCACGCGGCTCCGTGGTGGATGCCCGTGTCAAGCACGGGCATGACGGCGAAGGGTCGGCGCACCACTCGCCTCACTGGCCCCTTCGAGGCGTGCATCCTTTTTCCGCAGCCTGTCAATCGATCTCGATCGGCCGCTTGGTCACCGTGAACCCGCCCCCGCAGCCGGGAAACGGCCTGCCACCCTTGGCGAAATCCTGGTAGGGGGCCATCGGTTCGGGGCAGGCCGGCGCGTCGTAGGTCGCGCCGTTCGGCTTGGCGACGCGGGCCATGATGGCGCGCAGATCGCGAAGCGTCATGTCGGCGCGGCCCATGCGGCCGAGATGCTGGGCCACCTCTTGCGCCAGTTCCGAGACCGGCTTGGAGTCGGGCAAGTCGGAGCCGGCGAGGTCGCGGGCGGCCTCGTATTGCTCGGCCCGGAAGGGGATCAGCACCGAGATGAATTTCGACTGGGCCGGGCACCACATCGGCTCGTAGGCGAGGCCCAGCCCGTACAGGAAGAACGTCGAGCCCTGGGTGACCTCCTGGCGGAAGTCGCCGCAGGCCAGTTCCAGCACCGTGGCGGCGCCGGCCGGCTGGGCGGCCAGGACCAGGGCCAGCGCGGCCAGCGCCGGGCGCCTCACTCCGCCGCCTCGCGCCGGCTGGTCAAGAGGCCCAGGACTTCCGCCGCCGCCTTGGGGATGTGGGTGCCGGGGCCGTAGATCGCGGCCACCCCGGCGGCGCGCAGGAAGTCGTAGTCCTGCGGCGGGATGACGCCGCCGCACACCACCAGGATGTCGTCGGCGCCCTGGCGCTTCAGTTCCTCGATCAATTGCGGCACCAGGGTCTTGTGACCGGCGGCCTGCGAGCTGACGCCCACCAGATGGACGTCGTTCTCGACCGCTTGGCGGGCGGCCTCGGCGGGGGTCTGGAACAGCGGCCCGACATCGACGTCGAAGCCGATGTCGGCGAAGGCGGTGGCGATCACCTTGGCGCCGCGGTCGTGGCCGTCCTGGCCCATCTTGACCACCAGCATGCGCGGCCGGCGGCCCACGGCGGTGGCGAAGCCCTCGACATCCTTGCGGATCTTCTCGAAGCCCTCGTCGCCGGCGTAGACCCCGCCATAGACCCCCGAGATCGAGCGGATTTGCGCCCGGTGGCGGGTGTAGACGGCTTCCAGCGCGTCGGAGATCTCGCCCACCGTGGCGCGGGCCCGCGTCGCCTGGACGGCCAGTTCCAGCAGGTTGCCCTCGCCCGACTTGGCGGCCTGGGTCAGCGCGTCGAGCGCCGCCTGGCAGGCGGCGGAGTCGCGGCTGGCGCGGATGGTCTTCAGCCGGGCGATCTGCTGTTCGCGCACCCGGTCGTTGTCGACGTCCAGGATCTCGATGCGGGTGTCTTCCTTGGGCTGGTACTTGTTGACGCCGACCACCACCTCCTCGCCGCGATCGATGCGGGCCTGGCGGCGGGCGGCGGCCTCCTCGATGCGCAGCTTGGGCATGCCCGACTCGACGGCCTTGGTCATGCCGCCCAGTTCCTCGACCTCCTGGATCAGCTTCCAGGCTTCCTCGGCCAGCGAGGCGGTCAGGGCCTCGACGTAGTAGCTGCCGCCCAGCGGATCGACGACGTGCGGGATGCCGGTCTCCTCGGCGATGATGAGCTGGGTGTTGCGGGCGATGCGGGCCGAGAACGGGGTGGGCAGGGCGATCGCCTCGTCCAGCGCGTTGGTGTGCAGGCTTTGGGTGCCGCCCAGCACGGCGGCCATCGCCTCGATGGTGGTGCGCACCACGTTGTTGTAGGCGTCCTTCTCGGTCAGGCTGACGCCCGAGGTCTGGCAATGGGTGCGCAGCGCCATGCTCATCGGATTCTTGGGCTCGAAGGGCTGGATCAGCTTGGCCCACAGCAGCCGGGCGGCGCGCAGCTTGGCGATCTCCATGAAGAAGTTCATGCCGATCGCGAAGAAGAACGAAAGCCTGGGCGCGAATTCGTCGATCTTCTGGCCGCGCGCCAGCGCGTAGCGCACATATTCAAGGCCGTCGGCCAGGGTGAAGGCCAGCTCCTGCACGGCGGTCGCCCCGGCCTCCTGCATGTGGTAGCCGGAAATCGAGATCGAGTTGAATTTGGGCATGTGCTTCGAGGTGTGCTCGATGATGTCGGCGACGATCCGCATCGAGGGCTCGGGCGGGTAGATGTAGGTGTTGCGGACCATGAACTCCTTCAGGATGTCGTTCTGGATGGTCCCCGACAGCGCCGATTGCGGCACGCCCTGTTCCTCGGCCGCCACGATGTAGCCGGCCAGCACCGGCAGCACGGCGCCGTTCATGGTCATCGACACGCTCATCTTGTCGAGCGGGATGCCGTCGAACAGGATCTTCATGTCCTCGACCGAATCGATCGCGACGCCCGCCTTGCCGACATCGCCCACCACGCGGGGATGATCCGAATCGTAGCCGCGATGGGTGGCCAGGTCGAAGGCCACCGACAGGCCCATCTGCCCCGCCGCCAGATTGGCGCGGTAGAAGGCGTTGGAATCCTCGGCGGTCGAGAAGCCGGCGTATTGGCGGATCGTCCAGGGGCGCTGCGCGTACATGGTGGCGCGCGGCCCGCGCAGGAAGGGCGGGAAGCCCGGCAGCCCGATGGCGCCGATCGCTTCCAGATCGGCGGCCGTGTAAAGCGGTTTCACCACGATGCCCTCGGGGGTGACCCAGTCCAGGCGGTCGGGATTTTCGCCCTTCAGGTCCTTGGTGGCCAAAGCGCGCCAGTCTTCGAGGGTCTTGTTCGGGAAATCGCTCATGCGGGCCTCCTAAAGCGGTCTAGGAACTATAGACAAGGCGCCCGGCGGCTGTCCACGCGGGCGGGACCTCATCACACCCTTGGGTGGGTTCAATCCGTTTGCCAAATCCCCGGCGTTGCGGTTTGATTACGTCGAGCGGGGGAATGGTCGATGGCGCGTATCAACAAGGTCGAAGTGACGGCCGGTGTCTGGTGGCTGGACGTGCCGGATGCCGGTTTGCGCATCCTGTGCGGCTGTCCGGCCGACATCGTCAAGCACCTGATGAAGCGCGGCCTGATCGCGCGCACCGAGCGGGCCGGCGTGGTGTTCGAGACCGGGCCGAACGCCATCTTGCTGTCCGACGTGATGGTTCAGAACGGCAGCTTCTCGAACCTCGTCGAGTTCCCGGTTTTGCAGATGCTGTACCGGCAGGGCATGATCCTGCCCAACCACCCCAACAACACCGGCCAGAAGCCGATGCTGATCGGCCTGCCGCAGCAGGTGTCGGCGCAGCTTCAATACATCTATCGCGGCAATTACGGCCTGATCTCGGAAGAAGAGATGGTCGACGCCGGCTTAAGCCCCGATCAGGCCCGCGAGCAGATGCGGATGAAGCTGAAATTCGCCTTCGGCAAGATCCGCCACCCGGCCGAGCTGATCGACAGCCTGCATATCGAGGGCGAAAAGGTCGAAATCCGCAACGGCCTGTTCGTGCGCCGCCTGCGCCTCAACGTGTTCGAGTTCGAGCATGGCGACGAGACGATGACCGTCGATCTCAACCTGCCGCTTTACGAGACCTACGAGGCGCCCTATCCGCTGGGCATGCACCAGGTGGCGCGCGACTACTTCGCCGTCGTGCATTCCGGCGAGGGCGACGGCTGGGACTTCAACCGGCCCTCGATGGGCTCGATCCTGATGTATCAGGGCAAGGCCTATCTGATCGACGCCGGCCCCAACATCATGTCGAACCTCACCGCGCTGGGGATCAGCGTCAACGAGATCGAAGGCGTCTTCCACACCCATTCGCACGACGACCATTTCGCCGGCCTGCCGACCCTGATCCGCTCGGACCACCGCATCAAATATTTCGCAACCCCCCTGGTGCGCGCCTCGGTGACCAAGAAGCTGGCGGCCCTGCTGTCGATCGAGGAGGACAGCTTCGCGGACTATTTCGAGGTCTGCGATCTGGAGATCGACGCCTGGAACGACATCGAAGGCCTGGAGGTCAAGCCGATCCTGTCGCCCCATCCGGTCGAGACCACCGTGTTCCTGTTCCGCGGGCTGTGGGAGGGGGGCTGGCGCACCTATGCCCATCTCGCCGATCTGGCCAGCCGCCGCGTGCTCGAATCGATGATCACCGCCGACGATTCCGCGCCCGGAATCAGCCAGGCCCTGTTCGACAAGGTGATGGTCGACTACATGGCGCCGGCCACCGTCAAGAAGGTCGACATCGGCGGCGGCCCGATCCATGGCGACGCCCGCGATTTCCGCGACGACCGCTCGGGCAAGATCATCCTGGCCCACACCGCGCACAAGCACAGCGACGAGGAAAAGGCGATCGGCTCGGGCGCCCCGTTCGGCACCGTCGACGTGTTCATTCCCGGCAACCAGGACTACGCGTGGCGCTACGCCTGGGAGTTCCTGGCCGCCTATTTCCCGACCGTCAAGCCGCATCAGCTTCGCATGCTGATGAACAACAAGGTGGTGGCCTTCAATCCCGAATCGATGCTGATCAAGGAAGGCGTGCCCAACGACGAGATCTTCCTGGTGATGACCGGCAACGTCGAGGTGCTGTCGGCCGAGACCGGCCTGCGCGGCGTGCTGTCGGCCGGCGCCCTGATCGGCGAGCTGTCGGGGCTGCACGGCCTGCCGGCCATGGAAACCTATCGCGCCGTCAGCTTCGTGCAGGCGCTGCGCCTGCCTTGCGACCTGTATCTGCAATTCGTCACCTCGAACGATCTGTTCGCCGGCATCTCGCTGGCCCAGGAGAACCGCGAATTCCTTCAGCGCACCTGGCTGTTCGGCGAGGTCGTCTCGGCGCCGGTCTTGAACCGCATCGCCAAGGAGATGAAGGCGGTGAGCGTCGCGGCCGGCGCGGTGATCGAGCCGCGCTACGGCATGGTGATGATCGTGAAGTCCGGCCGCGTGCGGCGCCTGATCGGCGAGGACGTGGTCGAGGTGCTGGACGCCGGCGACTTCTTCGGCGAGGAGACCGCGATGTTCGAGACGCCGGGCCTGTTCCGCCTGCGCGCCCTCGAGGCGGTCGAGCTGTACCAGGTGCCGGCGATCACGCTGTCGGGCATCCCCGGCGTGCGCTGGAAGCTGTTCGAGACGCACGAGCGGCGCATGCGCGTGGTGGCCGAGGCCGAGACGTCGCAACGCGCGCCGCTGATCTGGCGCGACGAGTACGGCGTCGACATCCAGCGCATCGACACCCACCACCGCCGCCTGTTCGAGATGGTCAACGGCGTGATCGAGGCGGTGCAGGAGGGGCGCGACCGGGTCGTGGTGCTGGACGCCATGGACCTGCTGCTGGGCTTCACCATGTTCCATTTCAACGAGGAGGAGGAACTCCTCAAACGCTACGGCTATGCCGACGCCGAGCATCACTGCGCCCGCCATCGGCAGCTCATCACCCAGGTGCGCTCGATCGCCGAGCAACTCACCGAAGGTGGCGCGCAAGGCGGCGAGGCGCACGAGATGCTGAAGGACTGGGTGCTCGCCCATGTGCTGTCGGATGACGGCGAATTCGTGCCCTTTCTCCATGCGAAGGGCATCTATTGACCGTTTGACCGCTTGCCAGACGGCCCCTCTCGCATGCTGGAATGACGCCATGAGCTATCTCGATCACATCCACCGCTGCAACGACCATCAGCCCTCGCATTTCCGGCCGTTCCAGATCGCCGGCCGGCGGGTCGGCTGGATCCGCGCCGAGACCACCCTCATGCTCGCCGCCTTCCCCGGCGTGTTCTCGGTCGAGGACGACCGGGTGTCGTTGCGCGACCAACTGGCCACCCCGGCCGAGCGCGGCGAGGCGGTGCGCGACGTGATCGCCCGTCTGGCGGCCGCCCATCCCGAGATTCCCGAACCGCGTGGCGAGGATTATCCGGTGGTCACCAATTTCGGCGAGCCGCCTTTGATGCTGCTGGACCGCGCCATGGTGCCGCTGTTCGGGGTGCGCGCCTTCGGCCTGCACGTCAACGGCTTCGTCCGAAGGCCCGAGGGTCTGATGATGTGGATCGGGCGGCGGGCCCGCGACAAGCGGGTGGCGGCCGGCAAGCTCGACAACGTGGTGGCGGGCGGCCAGCCGGCGGGGCTGAGCCTGGCCGAGAACCTGATCAAGGAAGCCGGCGAAGAGGCCTCGATCCCGCCCGAATTGGCGATGCGCGCCGTGCCGGTCGGCGCCGTCAGCTATTGCATGGAGAATGGGCTGGGCATGAAGCCCGACACCCAGTTCTGCTATGACCTGGAACTGCCCGAAGACTTCCAGCCGAAGAACGTCGACGGCGAGATGGAGGAATTCATGCTGTGGCCGATCGACGCGGTGGCCCGCGTGGTTCGCGACACCGACGAGTTCAAGTTCAACGTCAATCTGGTGATCATCGACTTCCTGATCCGCCACGGTCACCTCGATCCCGACCGCGAGCCCGACTATCTGGCGATCGTTCGCGGGCTGCATGGCCGCACCGGCGAGACGCGCGAGCCGATTGGATAAGGGCGCGCATTGACTTTTGCGCCGCGAGCGGGCAGAGATGCCACCTCCCAGGGGCATCATAGACGAATCGCGATGAACTTCCTCGACTTCGAAAAGCCCATCGCCGAGCTTGAAGGCAAGATCGAGGAACTGCGCCATCTGTCCGACACCGACGAGATCAACATCGCCGACGAGGTGGCGCGGCTCCAAGCCAAGGTCGACAAGCTTCTGAAATCGACCTACGCCAAGCTGACGCCGTGGCAAAAGACCCAGGTGGCGCGCCATCCCGACCGGCCGCACTTCTCGGACTATGTCGCCCATCTGGTCGAGGATTTCACGCCGCTGGCCGGCGACCGCGCCTTCGCCGAGGATCGCGCCATCATCGGCGGGCTGGGCCGTTTCCGCGGCCGCTCGGTGATGGTGATCGGCCACGAGAAGGGCCGCGACACCGAAAGCCGGGTGCGCCACAATTTCGGCATGGCGCGGCCCGAGGGCTATCGCAAGGCGCGCCGCCTGATGGCCATGGCCGACCGCTTCCACATCCCCGTCGTCACCTTGGTCGACACGGCCGGCGCCTATCCCGGCGTCGACGCCGAGGCGCGCGGCCAGGCCGAGGCCATCGCGCGGGCCATCGAATCCTGCTTGGCGATCCGCGTCCCGCTGATCACGGCGATCATCGGCGAGGGCGGATCGGGTGGAGCCATCGCGCTGGCCGCCGCCAACACGGTGGTGATGCTGGAACACTCGATCTATTCGGTGATCAGCCCCGAGGGCTGCGCCTCGATCCTGTGGCGCAGCGGCGACAACGCCCAAGACGCCGCCGAGGCGCTGAAGCTGACCGCCCAGGACCTGCACCGCCTGGGCGTCGTCGATCTGGTGGTGCCCGAACCCCTGGGCGGCGCCCACCGCGCCCGCAACCAGACCATGGACGCCCTGGGCGACACCATCGAGCAGTCGCTGACCGCCCTGCTCGCCCTCGACGGCGGCGTGCTGCGCGCCCGGCGCCGCGACAAGTTCCTCGAAATGGGCCGCCAAGGCGTTCACTGAGCGCGATTACCCATTGTTGCGGCCGCAGGAATTTGGGCACATGAGCCGGCAAACAGTCCTGCCGGAAGTGCTCCTCCATGGCCGCCCTGATCCTGTCCGACGCCGCGACGCGGTTCCTTGACCATTGCCGCATCGCCAAGCGCCTTTCGGCGAACACGCTGCGCGCCTATGAGATCGACTTGGCCCAGTTCATGGCGCATGTCGGCGCGAGCCGCGACGTGGCCGAGATCGACCGCGACATGCTGCGCCGCTTCGCCCGCCACCTGTTCGACGGGCGCGGCCTGAAGGAGACCACCGTCAAGCGCCGCATGGCGGCCCTGAAAGTGATGTTCCGCTGGCTCGAGCGCGACGAGGCGATCGAGCTCAGCCCCTTCCACCGCCTTGACCTGACCATCCGCCTGCCCCGGCGCCTGCCGCGCTGCCTGACCCTCGACGAGATGCGCCGCCTGCTGCGCCAAGCCGAATCGGAAGCGACCGGCGAGGCCGCCGGCCACCAAGCGATCCTGCTGCATTTCGTGATCGTCTGCCTGTTCGCCACCGGCCTGCGCATCGGCGAACTGGTCGGCGTGCGCCAGTCCGACGTCGACCCCGAAGCCCGCGGCATCGCGGTGCGCGGCAAGGGCGACCGCGAACGCAAGGTCTATCTGCCCAACCAGCACGCCCTGACCACGCTGACCCGCTACAACGCCCAGCGCGCCCGCCTACGGTCCACCGACGACCGCCTGCTCCTCACCGACTCGGGCACCCCCGCCACCGCCCAATCCATCCGCCGCGCCCTGATCGCCCTGGCCGACCGCGCCGCCATCGGCCGCCGCGTCACCCCCCACATGCTGCGCCACACCGCCGCGACGCAGTTGATCGAAGCCGGCGTCGACATCCGTTTCGTCCAGAAGCTGCTGGGCCACGCCAGCATCGCGACGACGCAGATTTACACGCAAGTCAGCGACGCGAGCCTGCGCGCGGTGCTGGAACGGGCGGATACGCTGGGGCGGGTGGGGGG
>JADFZP010000117.1 GCA_015232485.1 Alphaproteobacteria bacterium | reverse complement strand
AGCGGGATCGCCGCCCGCTACCATCGTCTCCACTCGTCATGGCCGGACTTGATCCGGCCATCCCACGCGGCTCCGCGGGAACAGCCTTGGAGACAATGGCATGGGCGGTGACACGTGGATGCCCGTGTCAAGCACGGGCATGACGGCGAAGGGTCGGTGCCGGCGAGTCAATGAACTGACCCATCGGCGGTAAAGCCCAGCGGAGCCGCGTGGATGGCCGGATCAAGTCCGGCCATGACGAGTTGGAGAGGATGGAGCGGCGATTCGCCCCCTTGGTGTTCTTGGTGTACTTGGTGTTTCCCCATCTACTTGGCCGCGGGGCGCATCGCGCGTCGGATTTGACGCGCGATGCCTCTCCCGTCCCGCCTACTCCGCCGCCTTCTTGGTCGCGTCGCCAACGCCGGCGATGCGCTTCAGGATGTCGTGGCGGCGGCGGATTTCCACCTGGGCGTCGGCCAGCATGACCTTGTAGCGCTCGGGATTGGCCTGCTCGACCGACTTGAAGCGGTCCTCGTTGGCCATGTAATCGGCGAGCGCCACCTTGGGCTCCTCGCAATCCAGGGTGAGCGGCCCTTCCGCCGTCCCCATCTTGCGCGGATCGAAGCGGTAGAGCGGCCAATAGCCGGTCTCGACCGCCAGCTTCTGCTGGGTCAGCGCGTCGCCCATGTCGTAGCCATGCGCGATGCAGTGACTATAGGCGATGATCAGCGACACGCCGTCATAGGACACGGCGTCCATCATCGCCTTGACCGTCTGGTTGTCCTTCGAGCCGAAGGCCACCGAGGCGGTGTAGACGTTGCCGTAGGACAGGGCCATCAGCCCCAGATCCTTCTTCGGCAGGCTCTTGCCGTTGCTGGCGAACTTGGCCGAGGCGCCGATCGGGGTGGCCTTGGACTGCTGCCCACCCGTGTTCGAATAGACCTCGGTGTCCATCACCAGGATGTTGACGTTGCGGCCCGAGGCCAGGACGTGGTCCAGGCCGCCGAAGCCGATGTCGTAGGCCCAGCCGTCGCCGCCGACGATCCACACCACCTTCTCGACCAGGTAGTCGGCCAGGAATTCGAGGCGGCGCGCCTCGACGGTGGGCACGCCGGACAGGATGCGGCGCAGATCGACGACCCGCGCCCGCTGCTGGGCGACCGCCAGATCGGTGATCTGGGTCGAGTGCAGAAGCTCGGCGACCAGCTTTTCGGGCAGCTTGTCGGCGAGCAGGGCGACCAGCAGCTTGGCCTGCGCCTTGTGCTGATCGACCGCCAGACGGAAGCCCAGGCCGAATTCGGCGTTGTCCTCGAACAGCGAGTTGGACCAGGTCGGGCCGCGCCCATCGCTGTTGCAGGCATAGGGCGTGGTCGGCAGGTTGCCGCCGAAGATCGACGAGCAGCCGGTGGCGTTGGCGACCAGCGCCCGATCGCCCCAAAGCTGGGTGACCAGCTTGACATAGGGCGTTTCGCCGCAGCCCAGGCAGGCGCCCGAGAACTCGAACAGCGGCTGGAGGAACTGCGACGACTTGACGTTGATGCCCTTCAGCTTGGTGCGGTCGATTTCGGGCAGGTTCAGGAAGTAGTCGAAGTTTTCGCGCTCCGGCTCGACCAGACCATGCTTGGGCACCATCGCCAGCGACAGCCGCTTGGGATCGGCCTTGTCGACGCCCGGACAGACCTTGACGCACAGGGTGCAGCCGGTGCAGTCCTCGGGCGCCACTTGCAGCAGGTATTCGGTGCCGCGGAAATCGCCGCCCTTGTAGGGCATCGACTTGAAGCTGGCCGGGCGGTCGGCCAGCAGCGCCGGCTCGACCGTCTTGGCGCGGATCGCGGCGTGCGGGCAGACCATCACGCACTTGTTGCACTGGATGCACAACGAGGGTTCCCACACCGGGATCTCGTGGGCGATGTTGCGCTTCTCGTACTTCGCGGTGCCCACCGGCCAGGTGCCGTCGACCGGGAAGGCGCTGACCGGCAACAGATCGCCACGATTGGCCAGCATCATCGCCGTCACTTCGCGCACGAAATCGGGCGCGTCGGCGGGAACCGGCGGCCGGATGTCGTGGTCGGCGCGGGCCAGGCCATGGACCGGCACCTGTTGGAGATGGGCGAGCGCCGCATCGACCGCCGCGAAGTTCTTCTGGACGACCGACGCGCTTTTGCGGCCATAGGTCTTCTCGATCGCCGTCTTGATCTCGGCCACCGCGACCTCGGGCGGGATCACGTCCATCAGCTTGAAGAAGCAGGTCTGCATGATGGTGTTGATGCGGTTGCCCATGCCGGTCTCTTTGGCGACCTTCTGGGCGTCGATCACATAGAACTTCAGCTCCTTGTCCATGATCGCCTGCTGCACCGAGCGCGGCAGGCGGGCCCACACCTCGTCCTTGTCGAAGTGCGAGTTCAGCAGGAAGGTGCCGCCGTGGCAGGCGTAGCGCATCACGTCGAACTTCTCGAGGAAGATGAAGTGATGGCAGGCCAGGAAGTCGGCTTCATAAAGCAGATAGGGCGACTGGATCGGCTTGGGGCTGAAACGCAGATGAGAAATGGTGACCGCGCCCGACTTCTTCGAGTCGTAGACGAAATACGCCTGGGCGTATTGGTCGGTATTGTCGGCGATGATCTTGATCGAGTTCTTGTTGGCGCCCACCGTGCCATCGGCGCCCAGGCCGAAGAACACCGCCCGCTTCAGCGAGCGCGCGTCCATGCGGAAATGGACGTCGACCGGCAGCGACAGATTCGTCACGTCGTCGTGGATGCCGACCGTGAAATGCCGCTTGGGCGTCGGCTCGGCCAGTTCCTCGAACACCGCGCGGACCATCGGCGGGGTGAATTCCTTGGACGCCAAGCCGTAGCGGCCGCCGATCACCAGCGGATCGGACTCGAAGCTGGTCAGCTTGCGCATCTTCGCTTCGTACAGGGCGGCGACCACGTCCTGATACAGGGGCTCGCCGACCGCGCCGGGCTCCTTGGTGCGGTCCAGCACGGCGATGCCCTTGACCGTGGCGGGCAGCGCCGCGACGAAGGCCTCGACCGAGAACGGGCGGTAGAGGCGGACCTTGATCAGGCCGACCTTCTCGCCGTGGCGCAGCAGCCAATCGACCGTCTTGTGCGCCGTCTCGGCGCCCGAACCCATCATCACCACGACCTTTTCGGCCTCGGGATGGCCGACATAGTCGAACAGGCCGTATTTGCGGCCGGTGACCTCGCCGAAGCGCTCCATGGCCTTGGCGACGAGGCCCGGACAGGCGTCGTAATACGGGTTGCGGGCTTCCTGCGCCTGGAAGAACGTGTCGGGATTCTGCGAGGTGCCGCGCACCACCGGGGCGTCGGGGCGCAGCGCGCGGTCGCGATGCGCCGCCACCCGCTCCTCGTCGATCATGGCGCGGATGTCGTCGTCGGACAGGGCGGCGATCTTGGCCACCTCGTGCGAGGTGCGGAAGCCGTCGAAGAAGTGCAGGAACGGCACGCGCGAGGTCAGCGTCGCCGACTGGCCGATGGCGGCCATGTCCTGCGCCTCTTGCACCGAGCCCGAGCACAGCATGGCGAAGCCGGTCTGGCGGCAGGCCATCACGTCGGAATGATCGCCAAAGATCGACAGCGCGTGCGTGGCGACGGTGCGCGCCGAGACATGCATGCAGAACGAGGTCAGCTCGCCCGCGATCTTGTACATGTTCGGGATCATCAACAGCAGGCCCTGGCTGGCCGTGAAGGTGGTGCTGAGCGCCCCGGCTTGCAGCGCGCCATGCACGGCGCCGGCGGCGCCGCCCTCGGACTGCATTTCGGTGACTTCGGGCACCAGCCCCCAGATGTTCTTGGCGCCTTCGGAGGCCCACTGCTCGGCCAATTCGCCCATCGTGGAGGACGGCGTGATCGGATAAATCGCCACCACTTCGCTGGTGCGGAAGGCGACCGACGCGCACGCCTCATTGCCATCCACGGTGATCATCTGGCGGTCAGCCATGACAACTGTTCTCCGAAAATTGTAGTCTATCGACCAAGGGAATACCCCTTTCGAGGGATACGAAAATTGCGCCATTCGGGAAACGAAAGCAACAAAAATTCGCTGCACCGCACCACTTCGGCGCGCCCGCACTATGGCTGGGTGGTGGTGGCGGCAAGCACCATGGCGGTGTTTTGCTGTTTGGGGTTGGGCCGGTTTGCGCTGGGCATGCTGCTGCCCTCGATGGGCGCGGGGCTCGGGCTGACCTATCGCGAGATGGGGCTGATCGGCACCGGCAATTTCATCGGCTATCTGGCGGCGGTGCTGTTGGTCGGGCCGCTGGCCGGCCGGTTGGGAGCGCGCATGGTGATAGCCTCGGGGTTGGCGCTGGTTGGCGGCTCGATGCTGCTGGTCGGGCGGGCCGGCGGCTTCGTCGAGGTTCTGATCCTTTACGTCCTGACCGGGATCGGCAGCGGCGCCGCCAACGTTCCGGTGATGGGGCTGGTCTCGGCGTGGTTCGCGCGCGGCGCCAGGGGCCGCGCCGCCGGGTTCGTGGTGATCGGCTCGGGCTTCGCCATCGTGCTGGCGGGAACGCTGGTGCCTTCGATCAACGCGCAGGCCGGGACCGAGGGCTGGCGCTGGGGTTGGTGGAGCCTGGGCGCCATCGTGCTCGCGGTGGGCGCCGTGTCGGCCGCGCTGCTGCGCGATCGGCCCGAGGATATGGGATTGGCGCCCTATGGCGAGCCCGCCCCCCTGCCCGCCTTGGCCACCGCCTCGGCTCCGCCGCCTTCGGGCGGCCGGATGCTGTTGCATCTCGGCCTGCTCTACATGGCGTTCGGCTTCACCTATTCGATCTACGCCACCTTCATCGTCACGGCGTTGGTGCAGGATCGCGGCCTGCCCGAATCGTCGGCGGGAACGCTGTGGGCGTGGATCGGCTTTCTCAGCCTGTTCTCGGGGCCGCTGTTCGGGGCGCTGTCCGACCGGCTGGGCCGCAAGGCCGGAATGATGGCGGTGTTTTCACTCCACACGCTGGCCTACGGGCTGGCGGCGGCGCCGCTGCCGCCCGCCTTCCTCCAGCTTTCGGTGGCGCTGTTCGGGCTTTCGGCGTGGAGCATCCCGTCGATCATGGCGGCCGCCGCCGGCGACTATCTCGGCCCCGAGCGCGCCGCCACCGCCTTCGGCCGCATCACCTTCCTGTTCGGAATCGGCCAGATCGTCGGCCCGGCGATCGCCGGCGAATTGGCCAAGGCGACCGGCGGCTTCGAGTCGAGCTTCGCGTTGGCCGCCTTGGTGACCGCGGCGGCCGTGGTCGGCTCGAAGCTGCTCAGGACCCCCGCAGGTCCTTCACCCTGACCGCCTTGCCCTGCGAGCGGGGCACCTCGCCGGGTTTCATGACGCGCACCTCGCACGACACGCCGATCATCGACTTGACGTGGTGGCGGATCTTGGCGGCCATCGAGGGATAGGCGGCGTCGCCGATCAGGGGCTGGGCCTCGACCTCGATGGTCAGGTGGTCCAGGCTGCCCTGGCGTTCGACCACCAACTGGTAATGCGGCTCGATGCCGGGGAAGCCGATCAGCACCGATTCGACCTGGCTGGGATAGATGTTGACGCCCCGGATGATCAGCATGTCGTCATTGCGCCCGGCGATCTTGAGAATCCGCCGATGGGTGCGGCCGCAGGCGCAGGGCTCGTCCGACAGCCGGGTGATGTCGCGGGTGCGGTAGCGGATCATCGGCAGCGCCCGCTTGGTCAGCGTGGTGATGACCAACTCGCCGACATCGCCGACCGGCAGGGGTTCGAGCGTATCGGGATGGACGACCTCGAACAGGAAGTGGTCCTCCCAACCGTGCAGGCCGTCGCGCTGGGAGCACTCCATGGCCACGCCGGGGCCCATGATCTCGGACAGGCCGTAGCTGTCGACCGCCGAAATCCCCAGGCGGCGGTCGAGTTCGGCGCGCATCGCCTCGCTCCACGGCTCGCCGCCGAACACGCCGACTCGCAAGGCCGAGGATTTCAAATCGACTCCCTGGCGCTCGGCCACCTCGGCCAGGTTCAGCGCATAGGACGGAGTCGCGGCCAGCACCGAGGCGCCGAAATCCCCCATCAGCGCGATTTGCTTCTCGGTGTTGCCGCCCGAGATCGGCGTGACCGTGCAGCCCAGCCGCTCGGCCCCGTAATGAAAGCCCAGCCCGCCGGTGAACAGGCCGTAGCCATAGGCGTTGTGGACCACGTCGCCCGGCCGCACCCCCGCCGCCATCAGCGAGCGCGCCATCAGGGACGTCCAAACCTCGAGATCGGCCGCCGTGTAGCCGACCACCGTGGGCTTGCCGGTGGTGCCGGACGAGGCGTGCAGCCGAACCACCTCCTCGCGCGGCACGGCGAACAGGCCGAAGGGGTAGTTGTCGCGCAGATCGGTCTTCACGGTGAAGGGGAATCGGGCCAGATCGGCGAGGCCGCGCAGGTCGCCCGGCCCGACTCCGGCCTCGGCGAAGGCTTGCCGGTAGTGCGGCACGCGGTCTTGGGCGTTGGCCAGCGTGGTCTTCAGGCGCTCAAGCTGCAACGCGTCGAGCCGGTCGCGCGGCAAGCACTCGACATCGGGGGCGTACAAGGCGGAAACGTTGGTCTGAGCGGTCACTGCGGCCCCCCTTCGGCAAGGCTTGGTTATCACCAATTCGCGCGCCTTTTGCCAGAGCTTGTTGGGCGGCCGAATCCCTTCGGCCTCGGGCGACTACGATTCGGAGTGGATTCCATCGTCCATTCTTCGTACTCTGAGACGGCTGGCGGCTTATGCCCGTCGGCCAACCGCAACCGCGAAGGGGGATCGCATAGTGGCGGAGCGGCACCGCCCTCTCGACGGAATGAACGAAGGACGCCGCGGCTTGCGTGGCGTAATCGCTCGCCTTCTACCCGAGCGTCAGATCCTGGTCCGGACGAATGGTCGGCACAAATTGCTGACCCTTTCGACGCGGCGCCAAGTCGCCTTCATCGCCGTCGCCTTGGTGTTCCTGGGTTGGAACGCGATGGCGACGCTTGCCTGGTTGAAGCGCGAGGACACCCTGGCCGAAATGCGCGGCGAGGTCGCCGAGCGCGAGCACGAGATCGACGGCCTCAAGGCGTCGTACCGCTCGGCCTTCGGGCGACTCGACCACGTGCAACGGTTGTTCGGCGACATCGGCAACGAGATCACCAACATTCAAGGCAATCTGCTCGCCTTGGCCGAGCGCCAGATGGGCGCCAACCGCTCGACGCCGCGCGCCGGCCCCACACCCCCCCATCGCACCGAGACGGCGGCGCTGACCGACCGCATGGCGCATGTCGAAGAGACGCTGTCCTGGCTGCGCTCCAGCCACAACGAATTCCTGCGCCACGCCACCGATCTGGCCCAGGGTCGGGTGGGAGAAATCGAAAAGGCGCTGGCCGGAGTCGGCATCGACGGAGACGCCCTGCTGGCCGACAGCGCGAAGGCCTTCGGTCAGGGCGGCCCCTTCTTCAATCTCGATTCGAAAAGCGGCGAGCCGGCCTGGGCAAGCACCCTCGCCTCGCTCAACCTGGGCTACGAGCGGCTGGACAGCCTGACGCAGGTGATGCGCGCTCCGCCGCTGGGGACGCCGCTCGCCGAATACGACGTCAGCAGCGCCTATGGCGTTCGCAACGATCCGATCAACAATCTGACCGGCGTCCACGAAGGCATCGACCTGCTGGCGCCGATGAACACCCCCGTGCACGCCACCGGCGCCGGGCTGGTCACCTTCGCCGGCTGGCGCGCCCGCTATGGCCGGCTGATCGAGGTCGACCACGGCATGGGAATCACCACCCGCTACGCCCATCTGGCGCGCATCAACGTCGCCGTCGGCGAGCGCGTCGACCGGCGTAGCGTGATCGGCCTGCTCGGCAACAGCGGCCGATCAACCGGCCCCCACCTCCATTACGAGGTCCGGGTGGCCGGCGAACCGCGCAATCCCCTCAAGTTCATCCTGGCAGGCAAGAATGTTCTCCAAGGGCAGTAAGTCGAGCAAGGACGCGCACCGTGGCGTTCCCTCAATCATCAGCGCGGATGCCAAGCTGATCGGTGACATCGTCAGCGAAGGCGAAGTCCAGATCGACGGCCAAGTGGCCGGCGACATCCAGTGCCACACCCTGGTGGTGGGTGAAAGCGGGGCCATCACCGGCGCCTGCGTCGCCGAGATCACCCGCGTCCACGGGGCGATCACCGGCTCGATCACCTCGCGATCGGTCTATCTGGCCAAGACGGCGCGGATGATCGGCGACATCACCCATGAAAGTCTGGCCATCGAGCCCGGCGCCCTCATGCAAGGCCATTGCGGCCGCATCGAGGACGAGGAAGCCGTCGCCACGCCGGCCGCCGCCAAGCCGGTCGAGGTGCCCACCTCCTCCCCTCCCGCCCCGCTCGCCCTGGCCGACAAGCGGGAAAAGGAGACGCCGGAGATGAAGGAAGCGGTCTGAACCGCCTTCCCATCGACGAAATCAAGTGCCCGCGAAAGCGGGCATTATTTTTTGTCCGGCCGTCGGGCCGCGGCGGTAAAGCCGCCATTGAGCGGGACTGTACGGGTAATTCGCCGCCCATCCTCTCCACTCGTCATGGCCGGACTTGATCCGGCCAT
>JADFZP010000116.1:8120-8614 GCA_015232485.1 Alphaproteobacteria bacterium | reverse complement strand
TCTGAAGGTCGTCGCTGCTCATCCCGTTCTCCTTTGCTTCAGGGTACCCATGACCACATTTCGATCGTTCCGAACCGCACGAACAGGCGGCTGAACGCTTCCCAGGCGGGCATTTCGCGCGCCGCCACCTTGGCATAGCCGGTCATCCCGCTGTGCAGGCGGCCTTCCGTATTGGGAATGTCGCTGAGCACCCGCACCACCGAGCCGAATTCGCGCTTCTCGGCGACCGGCGCCATGCTGGCGACCCGGCCGTCGAGCGTCTCGACGCTTTCGCCCCACAGCCGCAGGCGCACCCCGGCGCCCGGCTTGACGGCGAGAATGTCGGTTTCGGGAACCTCGATCTCGGCGCGCATCAGCCGCGAATCCTCGATCTGCAACAGCAGGTCGCCCTCCTTGGCCCAGCTTCCCAGCAAAAATTGCGGGTTGCGGCTGGCCACCCGGCCACTGATCGGCGCCACCAGGCGCGCCCGGCCGACCTGCTCGCTCCAATAGGC
>JADFZP010000116.1:0-8110 GCA_015232485.1 Alphaproteobacteria bacterium | reverse complement strand
GAGCTGCCTCCCCTTGGCTTCGGCGGCGTCGAATTCGGGCGGGCGCGCGACCGCCGAGACCAGGGCCAGTTCGGCTTGCGCGGTCGCCAAGTTGGCTTCGGCCTGTTGCAGGGCGCCTTGCGCCGCGTCGGCGTCTTTGCGCGAGATGGCGCTGGTGCGCAGCAGGTCGGCGGCGCGGGCGGCGTCGAGCTTGGCGAAGCGGGCCGCCACCTCGGCGCGCGAAACCTCCTTGCGCGCCTTGTCGACCGCCTCGGGCTTGGGCCCCTGGCGCAGCAGATCGAGGTCGGCGCGCGCCTGGGCGAGCTGCGCCTCGGTGGCCGCGAGTTGGGCCTTCAGCTCCCAATCCGAAAGCGTGGCGACCAGGTCTCCGGCCTCGACCCATTGGCCCTCTTCGACCAGCACCTGGGTCACCTGGCCCTCGAAACGCGCCCGCACCTCGGCCCGTTTGGCCGGCTGCAAGGTGAAGCCGCCGCCGGTTTCGTAGGCGTAGGGCTGGAACGCCGCCACCCCCAGCGCCACCGCCAAGGCCAGCCACACCACTTGCCCCAGGCCGATTCGCCGGGGCTGCGCGACCGCCGCCGCGCGGCCGCGATTGCGCCGCGCCGTGACGTTGACCCGCAGCCACCACAGGAAGATCGCCAGCAGGGCCAGGAAGATGGCCGCGCCGGCGCCCTGGAAGCGATTTTCGAGCGCCATGCCGGCGAACAGGATCACCGCCACCACGACGAAGCCCAGCCACAGCGCCGACGCCGCCGCGAAGGAGGTCAGGCCGGCCGCCTCGCCGGGGCTCATCGCCTCGGGCACGGACCCGCCCGACAAGCGCAGCCACAGCAGCCGGAAGGCGCGGTCGCGCAGCTTCGGCTGGTTCAGCCACACCCCGAGCAGGCGCTGGCCATCGGCCGGCCACAGCGGGTTGGCGGTGAACAGGAAGGCGCCGAGCGACGTGTTGCCCAGCACCAGCAGGAAATTGGATAGGGTCGATCCCGAGCGCGCGAACAGCAGCCAGCCGAGCAGCCCGGCCTGGAAGATGGCCAGCTTGACCAGCAAGGGGGTCGCCCAGATCCATAGCTGCGCCGGCCGCGACAGGCCGCGCACCGCGCTGCGGTCGATGAAGACGCGCGGATGCAGGGCGAGCGTCAGCCTGAGTCCCAGTTGCGAGACGTCGGCGCCGAATCCCCGGATCACCACGCCCTGCATGAGCCGGCCAACCAGACTGATCACCAGGAAGCCGAGAACCATGTGAACCAGGAACCAATTCGGCCCGATCGCCAGGGCGAATTGGCGGGCGATCTCGCCCTGATGGTGGAACGAGGCGAGAACCGACACCGCCATGCCGGGGATCAGCAGCCAGACCAGCGACCGTAACGGCCCGAGCAGCGCGGCGGCGGCGCCCAGCACCGCGTTGGGGTCGAACAGCCCCACCCGGCCCGGCGCCTTGGCGGCGGCCGGCGGCGGCTCGACGTCTTCGATCTCGTCCAAGGGATCGTCGGTGGGGGGTGGCTCGGGCGGTGGCGCGAGCAGCCCCAAGCGCGCCAGTTCGGCGGCGAAGGCGTCCCATTGATGGCGGGGCATGGCGAGGCCGAATCGCGCGGCGAAGGCGCCCGACACCGAATCGAAGTCGCGTCCCTCGGTCATGGCGCGGCAGAGGAACCATTCCTCTTCGCCGAAGCGCGCGGTGCCCCGGCCGCCAGGAATTTCGACCAGATAATGCCGCCGGCTGGTCTTCGGATGGATTATCTCGGTGACGCGCAAGTCGGGCGCCCGCGCGTCGGGGCGCGCGTTGTCGAACCGGGGCTCCGGGTTGCTTTCGGCGGCATCCATGAACGACAGCGTAAGAGTCTTTCGAGGCGTAAATCAAGGCGTCGTCTGGGCGAAAAAAAAAGGGGACGGCCGAAGCCGTCCCCTTCTTCCGGAAAGCGCCTGATCAGAAGGTCAGGTGCAGGCCGGTGATGGCCGACCAGCCATCATTGTCGGCGGTGCCTTCGTCGTCATACTCGATGTAGCCGACGTTGGCGATCAGGTTGACGCCCGGGCCCATCGTGTAGCGGCCACCGATGTTCCAGTTGGTGACCTCGTCGTCGTCGCGGTCAGCCGCCGAGCCAGCCAGCTCGGAGGTGAAGTAGTCGACGCTGACGGCGTAGGGGCCATTGGCATACTGCAGGCCGAGGGCCCAAGCGATACCATCGGAAGCGCCATCGCCGCCGCCAACGGCGTCCTGGTTGATGATGCGGACGCCACCACCGGCGGTGAAGCCGGCGTAGCCGAACTGGCCGCCCAGGCTGATTTCGTCGTGATCGTCGAGGCCAACGCCATCAACGTCGGCGACGGCGTAGCCGGCCGACAGCTTCAGGGTGGCGCCCGAGAACTCGCCGTTGTAGGCGCCGGTCACACCGAACACGTTGCTGATCGTGGCGTTGGTGTCGAACATCGCGTGGGCGTCGCCCTGCGCGCTGTCGATGCCGGCCTTCCAAACGGCGCCCAGCGTGAAGCCCGCGAAGGACGGGGCCACGTAGGTGATGCCTTCGGCGTCGCCGTCGGTGTCGATGGCGGTGGTCGAAACCATCGTCACGCCGGGGTTACGGACCCAAGCGCCCGACAGCAGGCCGTGCGTGGCGTCCTGGCTGAGGCCGGCGGCCGAGGGGGCCGTGACGTGCAGCAGGTAGGCGCCGTTGTTCTCGGAACCGACGATGAACGTGCCGAAGCCCGTGCCGACGGTGATGTAGCTCTCGTCGATGATGTCGGCCGCGCCGCCGGCGGTGACCGAGCCGGCCGAAGCGAACTCGCCCGTGCTGGTGGTCGTGGTGGCGTAGGTGGTCGTCGTCACGCCGCGACGGGTCACGGTGGTCGCCGTGGTGGCGCTGTTGCTGACCACGTTCACGTCGTTGCGGGCGCCGGCGACGGGCACGCCAACGGCGGTGGTGGTGGCGGTGGCGGCGGGGGAGGAGTGAGCCTCACCACCGGCCTCGAGCTGGACGTCGATCGCAACGGTGATGCCGTTGTCGAGCTTGGTCGAGCCCTTGAAGAACACTTCGTTGTCGCCCTTGACGTCGAAGTTGGTGTAGTCACGGGTGCCTTCGAAGGTGTCGTCCTGGTCGGCGTAACCGAACAGCCACTTGCTGTAGCCACCCAGGCCCAGCTTGATGGGGTCGGCGGCCTGAGCACCGGCCGAAACGGTCAGAGCGACGGCGGCGGCGCCAGCGAACAGAATCTTCTTCATGCTATCTCCTTCTCGTTGTTTGTTCGGTCGCAGCCCCCCTTTGGACTACCCCGATATCGCAACTCATTCGATGGGATGAGAAAGCCACGCGCAAAGGGGCAAGTCAAGAAAGCCCAGGGGCGTTGTGTGGCGAAAGCCGCGCACTGTGGCGTGAATGCAACAGGTGCGATTCCGACCAACCCTTTCGCGCCATCTCGCACCTGACGCTTAACAGCACGCGCGGGATAGGGTAAGCGTATCCACAGCACAGCCCCATGATCCGATCAGCAAGGTAGCGATGGCTTCGAAAGCGAGAACGACGGCGGTGTTCGCCGGCTTTGCCACGGTGCTGGCGCTAAGCGCCTGCCAGGGTACCGAGACCGTCTACCCGAAACGCAACCCCGGTGAAACCGCGCCGACCTACAGCCAGGAACGCGAACGCGACACCATCTTCGGCCCCGGCGGCATCAATCTGTTCGGCGGCAAGAAGAAGGACGAGGATGGCGGGGGCGGGGGCGGCATCGGCGTCAACAGCTTCCTGTGGCGCGCCTCGCTGGACACCATCGGCTTCATGCCGCTGGCCTCGGCCGACCCGTTCGGCGGCGTGATCATCACCGACTGGTTCGCGCCGCCCGAGACGCCCAACGAGCGTCTGAAGCTCACTCTCTATATACTTGATCGCAATCTGCGGTCGGACGGCATCAAGGTGGCGGTGTTCCGCCAAGTTCGCGGCCAGGGCGGCGCCTGGGTCGACGCCGCCGTCGAGCCCTCGGTCGCCATGCGTCTGGAGGAATCGGTGCTGACCCGCGCCCGCCAGTTGCGCCAGGCGGCGCTCGAGAAATAGCGATGACCCACGACCGCTACGACGTCAAGGAAGCCGAGGCGCGCTGGCAAGCCGAGTGGGAGGGGCGGGGCACCTTCCGCACCCGCCAGGATGGCGATCGCCCCAAATATTTCGTGCTGGAGATGTTCCCCTATCCGTCGGGGCGCATCCACATGGGGCATGTGCGCAACTACACGCTGGGCGACGTGGTGGCGCGCTACAAGCGGGCCAAGGGCTTCGACGTCCTGCATCCGATGGGCTGGGACGCCTTCGGGCTGCCGGCCGAGAACGCCGCCATCCAGAACAACGTGCATCCCGCCAAATGGACCCGCGAGAACATCGCGGCGATGCGCGAGCAACTGAAGTCGATGGGCCTGTCCTACGACTGGTCGCGCGAGGTGGCCACCTGCGAGCCGGAATACTACCGGCACGAACAGCGCATGTTCCTGGACTTCCTGAAGGCCGGGCTGGTCTATCGCAAGGAATCCTGGGTCAATTGGGACCCGGTCGAGAACACCGTGCTGGCCAACGAGCAGGTGATCGACGGCAAGGGCTGGCGCTCGGGCGCCCCGGTCGAAAAGCGCCTGCTCAGCCAGTGGTTCATGAAGATCACCCAATACGCCGAGGAGCTGCTCGACGCGTTGAAGACGCTGGAGCGCTGGCCCGACCGCGTGCGCCTGATGCAGGAGAACTGGATCGGCCGCTCCGAGGGTCTGAGGCTGACCTTCCCGCTGAAGGACCGCGACTCGGGCGTCGAGGTCTACACCACCCGCCCCGACACGCTGTTCGGCGCCGCCTTCGTGGCGATCGCCGCCAATCACCCGCTGTCCTTGGCCTTGGCCGAGACCAATCCGGCGCTGGCCGCCTTCGTCGCCGAATGCAACCGCATCGGCACGTCCGAGGCCGCCATCGAGACCGCCGAGAAGAAGGGCCTCGACACTGGCCTGAAGGCGATCAATCCGCTGCTGCCCGACCAGGAACTGCCGGTCCATGTCGCGAATTTCGTGCTGATGGATTACGGCACCGGCGCCATCTTCGGCTGCCCGGCCCATGACCAGCGCGACTTCGAATACGCGCGCAAATACGGCCTGCCGATCACCCCCGTGGTGGCGCCGCCCGGCATGGCGGCGGCCGACGTCACGGTCGGGACCGAGCCCTATGTCGGCGACGGCGTGCTGATCAATTCGGGCTGGCTGGACGGCATGGGCGTCGCCCAGGCCAAGGCCGCCGTGATCGACCGCATGGAGACCGAGGGCAAAGGCGAGCGCGCCGTCAATTGGCGCCTGCGCGACTGGGGCGTGTCGCGCCAGCGCTATTGGGGCTGCCCGATTCCGATCGTCCATTGCGAGGCGTGCGGCGTGGTGCCGGTGCCGGCCGCCGATCTGCCGGTGGTGCTGCCCGAGGATGTGAGCTTCGACCAGCCGGGCAATCCGCTGGCCCATCACCCGACCTGGTCCAAGGTGGCCTGCCCGGCCTGCGGCAAGCCGGCCCGGCGCGAGACCGACACCTTCGACACCTTCTTCGAATCGTCTTGGTACTTCGCGCGGTTCTGCTCGCCCTGGACCACCGACGTGCCGTTCGAGCGCGCGGCGGCCGACCACTGGCTGCCGGTCGACCAGTATATCGGCGGCATCGAGCACGCCGTCCTGCATCTGCTGTATTCGCGCTTCTTCACCCGCGCGCTGCGCGATTGCGGCCATCTGTCGGTGTCCGAGCCCTTCGCCGGACTGCTGACCCAGGGCATGGTGTGCCACGAGACCTATCGCGACGCGGCCGGCAAATGGCTGTTCCCCAACGACGTGGCGCGCGAGGCCAATGGCGATCTGGTGCATGTGACCACCGGCGAGCCGGTCTCGGCCGGCCGCTCGGAGAAGATGAGCAAGTCGAAGAAGAACGTCGTCGATCCCGAAAACATCATCCAGACCTACGGCGCCGACACGGCGCGGCTGTTCATGCTGTCGGACAGCCCGCCCGAGCGCGATCTGGAATGGACCGAATCGGGCGTCGACGGCGCGTGGCGCTACGTCAACCGGCTGTGGCGGATGGCCGCCCTGCCGCCGGTGCCGCTGGCCGAGCCCGGAACCCCGCTTCCCGCCCTGGGGCCCAAGGCCGATTCGGTGCGCCGCCAGTCGCACAAGACGGTCGCCGCCGCCACCGAGGATCTTGAACGCTTCCACTTCAACAAGGCGGTGGCGCGGGTCCGCGAATTGACCAACGCGCTGGCCGAGTTGGAGCCCGCCGAGCCGGGCGCCGGCTGGGTGCTGCGCGAGGGCCTGGAGATCGTGACCCGCCTGATCGGCCCGATGATGCCGCATCTGGCCGAGGAGATGTGGCGCCTGCTGGGCCGCGACGGCCTGCTGGCCGAGGCCGCGTGGCCGGTGCCCGAGCCAAGCCTGCTGACCGAAAGCGCGGTCACCGTGGGGGTTCAAGTCAATGGCAAGCTGCGCGGCACCATCGATCTGCCGATCGACGCGCCGCGCGAAGCGGCCGAGGCGGCCGCCCTGGCCTTGGCCCCCGTCGCCGCCCTGCTGGATGGCAAGACCCCGCGCAAGGTGATCGTCGTGCCCAATCGGATCGTCAATGTGGTGCTCTAGGCGCGTCCTGCTCGCCGCCGGCCTGATCGCCGGCCTGACCGGCTGCGGCTTCCGGCCGATGATGGGCGGACCGGGCGACGGCCCCGTGGTGCGGGCCGGCTTGGCGCGAACCGCCGTGGCGCCGATCGCCGACCGGATGGGCCAGATGCTGCGCATCGGTCTGGTCGACCGCCTGAACCCAAGCGGCACGCCCGACAAGCCGCTGTATCGCCTGGAGGTCACGCTCGACCGGCGCACCGACGAGCAGGCCTTCCGCACCGACGACACCGCCACCCGCGCCCGCCTGCACGTCACCGCCAACTGGGCGCTGTCCGACGACAAGAAGGTGGTGACCAACGGCCAGGTGCGCGCCGTGGTGCCCTACGACATCATGGAAGCCCGCTACGCCACCGTCTCGGCCCAGCGCGACGCCGAGGCCCTGGCCGCCCGCCAGCTCGCCGAGGAGATCCGCACCCGTCTGGCGCTGTTCTTCGAGCGGGCCGACCCGCGATGAAGATCCCGGCCCGCGGCGTCGAGTCCTTCGTTCGAGGGCCCGATCCGAAGATGCGGGCGGTACTGGTCTATGGACCCGATCTGGGGCTGATCGCTGAGCGGCTGGACCGCATGACCCGCACCGTGGTCCCCGACCCCTCCGATCCCTTCCGCATCACCGAACTGTCGGCCGCCGGCCTGAAGGACGATCCCGCCCGTCTGGCCGACGAGGCGGCGGCGCTGGCCTTTGGCGGCGGGCGCCGGGTGGTGCGCATCCGCGACGCGGGCGATTCGGTCGCGGCGGTTTTCGAAGGCTTTCTCGAACATCCGGCGGGCGACGCGCTGGTGCTGGTCCAGGCGGGCGAACTGCCGCCGCGATCCAGCCTGCGCAAGCTGTTCGAAAACGCCCCCAACGGCGCCGCCCTGCCCTGCTACGCCGATGACGAGGCCGGCGTCGAGGCGGTGGTTGCTGAGACCCTGCGCGCCGCCGGCCTGACCGCCGAGCCCGCCGCCATGGGCTGGCTGGTCGCCCATCTGGGCGGCGACCGTCGCCTCACGCGGGCCGAGTTGGACAAGCTGGTCACCTATATGGGCGGGCCGGGAAAGATCGCGCTGGCCGATGTCGTCGCCTCGGTGGGCGACGCCGCCGGGCTGTCGCTCGACGACCTGTCGCTGGCCGTCGCCGATGGCGATCAGGCCGGCGCGCAGGATTTGCTGGGCCGCCTGCTGCTCGACGGCACGCAGCCGGTGCAGATCCTGCGCTCGGTGGCGCGGCACTTCCAGCGCCTGCATCTGGCGGCCGGGCTGGTGGCGCGCGGCCAGGCCCCCGCCCAGGCGATCGAGGCCCTGAAGCCGCCGGTCATCTTCCACCAGAAGGACCGGCTGCGCGCCCAGCTTCAGCGCTGGGACGCCGATCGTCTGGCCCACGCCCTGGACATCCTGGTCGAGGCCGAAATCGGCTGCAAGACCACCGGCATGCCTGCCCCCGAACTGTGCGGCCGCGCCCTGATGCGCCTGGCCCGCGCC
>JADFZP010000115.1 GCA_015232485.1 Alphaproteobacteria bacterium | reverse complement strand
AGTCCGCGAGGACCCAATCGCCGTTCTTGATCTCGACCATGTGGAAGGCCTTGGGCGACAGGCCCATGTGGTCGGTGGGGCTCATGCTGACCAAGCCGGCGGTGCCGACATAGCCCGAGGTCTTCTCGATCTCGTCGCGCACCTTGGCCTTGTCGGCCGAGCCGGCCCGCTTCATGGCGGCCAGCGCCATGTTCAGGCCGTCATAGGCGTGGCCGGCGAAGGTCGACACCTCGGTCTGGAAGGCCGTCTCGTATTCCTTCTTGAAGGTGGTCACGACCACCTTCTGCGGATCGGTGGCGTCAAGCTGGTCGGCGACCACCAGGCCGGCGGCCGGCAGGCGGACACCCTCGGCGGCGGCGCCCGACATCTTGACGAATTCCTTCGAGGCGACGCCATGCGACTGGTACAGCGGCACCTCGACGCCAAGCTGGCGGTAGTTCTTGGTCACCACCACGGGGCCCTGGCCGAAGCCGAAATTGAGCACCGCCTGCACGCCGGCCGTACCCTTGATCTTGGTGAGCTGGGCGGTGACGTCGGGGTCCTTGGGCGCATAGACCTCGTCGGCGATGATCTCGATACCGAAGGCGGGCGCCACGGCGATCGACTGGTCATGGCCCGACTTGCCGAAGCCGGCGTTCTCGGAAATCATGCCGATCTTGGTGATGCCGCGCTTCTTCATGTCGGCGAAGACCTTCTCGGCCGCCATGCGGTCGGTGTGGGGGGTCTTGAACACCCACTTCTTGACCGGCTCGACGATCACCACGGCGCCGGCCAGCGAGATGAACGGCACCTCGGCCTTCTCGACCAGCGGAATGGCGGCCATCGTGGTGGCGGTGGTCGAGCCGCCGATGATCACGTCGACCGCGTCGTCCTGCAAAAGCTTCTTGGCGAAGGTCGCGGCCTTGTCGGCGGCGCCGCCATCGTCATAGACCACCAGCTCGATCTTGCGCCCGAGCACGCCGCCGTCCTTGTTCAGGCGGTCGACATACATCTCGAGCGTCTTCTTCTCGGGGTCTCCAAGGAATGACGCGCCGCCGGTGACCGACAGGAACGCCCCGATCTTGATCGGCTCCGCCGCCTGCGCGGCGCCCGCCGCCAACCCGGCCACCAGAGCAAGCGCGACGGCCGCCCCCTTCCGAATGGTGATCATTGTCCCTCCCTTTTTGTCATGTCCTTCGGGTCCCCCCGGGACCAAAAGTAATGCCACGTCCGTAGGCGGCGCGCAGCAAAAAAGAGGGGGGGTGCGCCCACCTCCGGCCAGGGATGCGCGAGCGCCCTGGCGCCTTGAATAACTTTCGGTTACAGTGTTATTCAACTTTTCGTGCAATGGGGGGTTGGCCTTGAATCCTTCGTTTCCGGCCGACTCTCCTCCCAGCGAAACCGGCCGTTCGGCGGGCCGGGCCGGGCGGTCCGAGCCGATCGCCGCCCTCGGCCATGATCTGCGCGAGTGCTTCCAGGCCATGCGCCTGTTTCACGCGGTTCTCGAAACGCGGATCGCCGACCCCGCCCAGCGGCAAGTCGTCGATCGGCTGGGCCACGCCATGACGCTGGGCGAATGCCTGCTCGACGCGACGCGAGACGAGGCGGGCGGGCGGCGCGCCGTCGACCTCGCCGCCGAGATGCGCGCGGTCGCCGCCCGCTTTCTGCCGCTCGCCGCCGACAAGGGTCTGGGGCTGCGCGTCGTCACCCTGCCCGAGACGATCCTCACCGATCCGTTCGCGCTGCGCGCCTTGATGTCGAATCTGGTCGGCGCGGCGATCCGCGACACGGCGACAGGCGGCGTGCTGCTGGGCGCGCGGCGCCGGTCGGGCGATTTGGTGGTCGAGGTGTGGGATACCGGACACGATCGGGGCTTGGCCCCGATCATCGCGAGCCGCCTGGGCGTGCTTGTGGAATGCGGGACGGTGATGGCCTCGCGGCGATGGGCGGGCAATGTGGTCCGGGTCAGGCTGCCGCGCGGGTGATCATTCCTCGCGGTGGGTGCGTTCCATTCGCTCGTGCTTTTCCTGGGCCTCGATCGACAGCGTGGCGATCGGGCGGGCCTCCAGGCGCTTGATGCCGATCGGCTCGCCGGATTCCTCGCAGAAGCCGTAGGATCCGTCCTCGATCCGCTGCAAGGCCGCGTCGATCTTGCTGATCAGCTTGCGCGCCCGGTCGCGGGTGCGCAGTTCCAACGAGCGGTCGACCTCGGCCTGGGCGCGGTCGGCGATGTCGGCTTCCTGCATCTGCCATTCCTGGAGATGAGTCAGGGTTTCATCGGACTCGCGCAGGAGTTCGTGGCGCCAGCGCAGAAGCTTCTGACGAAAATACTCGCGCTGGAACTCGCTCATGAACTCCTCGTCCTCCGAGGGACGGTAGTCCGGTGGAAGCGTGACGGTCATCCGTACCCCCTCCAGGAGCATCTGCAATTTCAATGCGCGGAATATATGGATCGGCGGCGATTGCCGCAAGACCGGAATCGCCGCCCCGACCATGAGGACGGATTTGAATTTTATGAATAATTTAGCCGGGTCCGCTCAGCGCGACAGCTTGGCCAGTTCGACCTCGGCGCGAAGCTCGATCTCGTCCAGCATGGCGGCCAGTTGCGGGTCGGTGACGGTCTCGCGCCGCGAGCGCACCATTTGCGCCAACTGGACCAGCGTTTCCTTGGGAACCGCGCCCATCAGCAGGCCGTGGCGCAGCTCCTCCAAACGGTCGAGAATCTCTTCGCCGCGGCGCGCCATGCGCTGGCGTTGCTGGCGGTCGGTCGCGTCGCCGGCGCCTTGGGTGGCGAGCAGCGCGTCGACCGAGGTGACCGGCTGGGACATGTCGATGCCTTGGGACTCGGACACCTCGCCCATCGCGTCGCTGAGCGCGCGGGCGAATCCACCCTTGCCCGCCGTGGCCTTGTCGGTGCGGCGGGCCGGGCCGGCGCCGCCCGCCCCACCGATGTTGGTGACCTTCATGGACAATCCACTGACCTCCGATTGGCGCCCACTGTATCGCGACGGCCGCGGCAAGGAAAGAGTCCCGCGCCCGGCAGTTTTTGCCGCGCTCCGGCCGAACTTGCCGCCGGCCGGGCCGGGGAATGGCGGCGATCCGCCGTTTCCCAGGTGGCACGCCATTCGCATGAAGGACGGCGTAATTCTGGGAGCCGTATCGCCATGAACCCGCTTCGCACAACCGCCAGCCGATGCGCCGCCACATTGGGCATAGCCGTCCTGCTGCTGTTGGGCGCCGGTCCGGCCGGCGCCAATTCGCGCATCAAGGACATCGCCGATTTCGAAGGCGTGCGCGACAACATGTTGGTCGGCTACGGTCTGGTGGTCGGTCTGAACGGCACGGGCGACACCATCAACAACATGGCCTTCACCAAGCAAAGCTTGATCGGCATGTTGGAGCGCCTGGGCGTCAACACCCGCGACGGCAACCTGCAGCCCAAGAACGTGGCCGCCGTGATGGTCACCGCCGTGCTGCCCCCCTTCACCCGCCAAGGCTCGCGCATCGACGTCTCGGTCAGCGCGCTGGGCGATTCGAAGAACCTGCTGGGCGGCACCTTGCTGGTCACCCCGCTGGTCGGCGCCGACGGCGAGATCTACGCGGTGGCGCAAGGCCAGGTCGCGGTGGCGGGCTTCTCGGCGCAGGGCGCCGCGGGGACCTCGATCACCAAGGGCGTGCCGACCGCCGGGCGCATCTCGAACGGGGCGATCACCGAGCGCGAGCTGCCCTTCGAGATGGCGCAGATGGACAACGTCAAGATCAGCCTGCGCAATCCCGACTTCACCACGGCGCGGCGGCTGGCCCAGGCGATCAACGCCTTCGTCGGCACCGAGGCCGCCAAGACCAAGGACCCGGCCACCGTCCACCTGACCCTGCCCCCGCGCTACAACGGCAATCTGGTCGGCCTGCTGACCGACATCGAGCAGTTGCGCATCCAGCCGGACCAGATCGCCCGCGTGGTCATCGACGAGTCCTCGGGCACCATCGTGATGGGCGAGAACGTGCGGATCAGCACCGTCGCCATCGCGCAGGGCAACCTGACCATCAAGATCACCGAGACGCCGCAGGTGTCGCAGCCCTCGCCCTTCGCGCAGGTCGGCGAAACCACCACGGTGCCGCGCACCAACATCGAAGTCGACGAGGGCGCCCAGAAGAAGTTGTCCGTGCTGTCCGGCGGCGTCAGCCTGCAGGAACTGGTCAACGGCTTGAACGCCCTGGGCATCGGCCCGCGCGACATGATCACCATCCTTCAGACCATCAAGGCCTCGGGCGCGCTCCAGGCCGACATCGAGGTGATGTGATGAGCACCGACATCCTTTCCGCCACCGGCACCGCCGCCCTCGACGCCCGCCCGCTGCGCGCCCCGCGCGCCGACGGCACCCCCGAGGGTGTGAAGAAGGCGGCCCAGGATTTCGAAGCGGTGTTCCTGGCGCAGATGTTGGGCCACATGTTCGAAGGCATCGAGACCGATGGCATCTTCGGCGGCGGCCATGGCGAACAGATGTTCCGCTCGATGATGGTCGACGAATACGGAAAGCAGATGGCCCGCCGCGGCGGCATCGGCTTGGCCGATCATATCGAGCGCGAAATGTTGAAGATGCAGGAGGTCCGGCAATGACCACGTCGTCGAATGAAAAACCGGCCCGCCCGGTTCACGAAAGCCTGCTGGAAGCGATGAGCATGCTGGCCGAGGTGATGCAGGACGAGAACGACGCGCTGCGCGACCAGGATTTCGAAGCGGTCAAGGACCTGGTCGACGCCAAGTCGACCCTGGCCCGCCACTACGAGCACCACGTCCAGGCGCTGGCCGGCAATCCCGCCCTGCTCGAGGAACTGCTGCCCGAGCATCGCGAGGAACTGGCCGAGGCGACCCGCGAACTCGACGAGCTGTCGGCCGAGAACCACAAACTGCTGTCGGTCAAGATCGAGGCGGCCAACCGCGTCATCAAGATCGTGGCCGACGCCGTCAAACAGCACGACCAGCAGAAGGGCGGCGCGCCCCGCTACACCAAGCGCGGCGACCTGTCCGGATCGGCCGGGCCGCTACGCACCGCGATCTCGATCAACAAGACCTTTTAGGGAAGCGGGAAGGAGAACGTCATGTCTCTCACCCTCGGACTGAATGCCGCGCTAAGCGGACTGCTGACGGCCCAGAAAGGGCTCGAGGTCGCGTCCCACAACATCGCCAACGTCAACACCGTCGGCTATACCCGCAAGACGTTCAATCCGGAATCGCGGGTGCTGGGCGGCATAGGCGTCGGCGTGCAGGTGGGCGCCATCACCCGAGACGTGGACCGCGGCCTGATCAAGGACATGCAGCGCCAATACGGCGTGGTCGGCAAGCTGGACATCCAGGACGAATATTTCCAGCGCATGCAGGACATCTTCGGCCGTCCGGGCGACAACACCTCGATCAGCCACACCATCTCGCGCGTCGCCGCCGAGTTCGAAACGCTGGCCGCCGATCCGTCGAAATCGACCCAGCAGGTCAAGGCGATCTCGACCGCCACCGAGATGACGACCCAGCTCAATCAGATGAGCGAACAGGTGCAAACCCTGCGCCTCGAGGCCGACCGCGAGTTGGAAACCGCGATCGGCACGATCAACGAGCTGTTGACCGCCATCTCGGACCTGAACGACAAGATCGTCCGCGACGGCACCCTGAAGACCGGCACCGCCGATCTCGAGGACAAGCGCGACCAAGCCCTGCTCGAACTCTCGGAATACCTGGACATCCAGTATTTCGAGCGCTCGGACGGGTCGATGACGGTGTTCACCAGCCAGGGCGCCACCTTGGTCATGAGCCAGGCGCTGACCGTCGAGCACTCGGCCGCCGTCAGCGTCGACGCCAGCCAGTCCGAGGCGGCCGGCAGCTTCGACGGTCTGACCGCCAACGGCATCGACTTCACCGACAGCCTGGTCAGCGGCAAGCTGAAGGGCCTTTTGGAACTGCGCGACAACATCCTGCCCGACCTTCAGGCGCAGATCGACCAGTTGACCGTGCAGACGCGCGACCTGGTCAACCTCGCCCACAACCGCGGCACCGGCTTCCCCACCTTGGCCGGCGAGATCACCGGCTCGCGCACCTTCCTGGACGGCGCCACCCAGACCATGTCGATCGGCTCGGACGACGACGTCATCATCGCGCTGGTCGACTCCGAGGGCGACCAGTTCGCGGCCACCACGCTGCGCGACATCATGGTCAACACCGCGCTGGCCCCGGCCGGCTTGACCTACACCAACCCCTGGACCATGGACGACGTCGCCACCAAGCTGGAAAGCTGGCTGCAAAGCGCCGGTCTGGGCTCGGCGATGGTCGAGGTGAATTCCGAGGGCAAGTTCCAGATCGACCTGGAAAGCACCAGCTACGGCCTGGTGATGCGCGACTTCACCACCGCCACCAACTCGACCTACCGCACCGACGCCACCGCCGCCTACACCATCCCGGCGGGCGGCGGCGGCACCTTGCGCATCCGCGACGCCAACGGCGTCGACGTCACCCTGACCGAGGGCGCCGATTTCGCGGGCAGCGCGGTGCGCAACACCGCCTTGACCAACATGGTCAACGCCGTCAACGGCAACGCCGCCCTGACCGCCGCCGGCATCTCGGCGCAGTTGGTCACCGACTCGGCCGGCGTCGAACAGATCGAGATCTACGACACCGGCGGCGACGTGCTGACGGTCAGCGGCACGCTGACCAGCGCGGCCACGCTGAACACCTCGCGCTATGACAAGCCCAGCACCTCGACCCTGTCCGACGTGACGGTGAGCTTCGATTCGGACGGCGACGGCACCACCGACAAGACCCTGTCCGGATTTTCGAACTTCCTAGGCCTCAACGACCTGTTCGACACGACCCGCGCCAACAGCATCAACGACACCAACGTCCTGTCGACGAGATGGTCGTGGACGATGGCGGTGCCCACCACCTTGAACTTCAGCGACTCCACCAACGGCATCGGCTACGGCACGCTGAGCATCGCCAACGGGTCCTCGCTCCAGGACATCGCCGACAGCGTCAACAACAGCGCCACCCTGAACGCCACGGCCTATGTGGTGCCGGAAGGCGCGGGATCGCGGCTGCGCATCGTGCACAACGATGGCGAGGAGATGCAGATCACCGGCTCGGACGCCAATGGCCGCACCTTCCTTAGCCAGACCGGCTTGGGGCCGTCGCAGGTCGGCGTGTCCGCCATGATCAAGGTACGCGACGACATCGCCGTCGAGCCGGAAAAGATTTCGCGCTCGGTGGTTCAATGGAACAGCGACACCAAAACCTGGGCCGTCTCGAACGGCGACAACGCGGCGATCAACGAAATCGCCAACACCTTCACCGAGAAGCACGGCTTCTCGCAGGCCGGCGGCCTGTCCTCGGCCAGTCTGGCGCTCGAGGACTACGCCACCACGATCCTTTCAAACAATGCGGCGAAGGCCGAGTTCATCGTCGATCAGATCGGCTACCAGTCTGGGCTGAAGACCACGCTGAGCCAGAAGAACGCCGAAATCAGCGGCGTGAATCTGGACGAGGAGTTGTCTCGCCTGATAGTATGGGAGCAGGCCTACTCCGCTGCCGCGAAGGTGATTTCGACGACCCAGCAGATGTTCGATATTTTGACCAACATGATCCGCTGACGGAGGCGAACATGACACGCGTCGCCACATATGCCTCTCGCGAGATGTTCGTACAGCAGATGCTGACGCAGCAGCGTCGCATCCACGACGGCCAGGTGCAGGTCAACACCGAGCAGCGCTCGCAGGATTATCGCGGGCTGAACGGAGACTCGTCGCGGCTGGTCGGCTTCGAGTTGCGCTACGAACGGCTGGCGCGCTACGACGCCAACAACCAGTCCGCCGAGATCCGCTTGAAGACCCAGGAGGACGTGGTCTCGCAGGTCGAGGACGCGATGACCAAGTTCCGCGGCGAACTGGCCGACTTCTCGCTGATCGACATGGCCAACGGCCTGAGCCCCGAGGAACAGGACGCCCTGGACCAGGTGCAGGACCGCGCCTTCAACACGATGAAGTCGCTGGAAATGCTTCTGAACACCCAGGTCGACGGCCAGTACCTGTTCTCGGGCGGCAAGATCGGCACCCGCCCGGTCAATCTGGCCAATGCGGCCGGGGTGAATTTCGGCAGTCTGGCCGCCTTCCAGACGTCGTACAACGGCATCGGCCAACCCTGGCCGACCAACCGGACCGACAACCTGGACCCCAGCTTCGCCGCGTACCATACGCCGTATTACGGTGGCGATCAGCTCGAGGTGAAGCACCGGGTCGACGAGGACCGCACCGTCACGCTGGGCATCAACGCCAGCGACGGCGCCTTCGAAAAAGCCTTCCGCGCCCTGGGGATGATCGCGCAGGGCGACTTGGCGAACAATCCGACCCGCGTGACCGACGCGATGGCGCTGCTGTCGGATTCGCTCAACCACGACACCGACCCCAACTCGTCGACCTACACCGAAAGCTCCAGCGATCTGGACGATCTGGTGACCCGCATCGGCAACAACCGCGTGATCATCAACGACACCATGGAGCGCAACAAGGAGACGCTGTCCTACATGGCCATCAAGATCACCGAGATCGAGCAGATCGACAAGGTGGACGTGGTGACCCGAATGAACGACGACCTCCAGGCGCTGCAAATCTCCTTCCAAACCTTGGGCCGCATCCAAAGCCTGAGCTTGGC
>JADFZP010000114.1 GCA_015232485.1 Alphaproteobacteria bacterium | reverse complement strand
GACTTGGCACTCCGTCTCCCCGAAACGCGATGACGGCGGTGACGGTGTGAGAAATCCGGGCTAGATCTAATACTCCTCGTCCCCCAGCCGCGCCAGCAACGCCAGACTGCGCGGGCCGAGCGGATAAGTGTGGCCGGCGGCGAAGCTGCGCCGTTCGTTGGCCGGATCGGCGGTGTCGACCAGTGCTTCCCAGCCGCCGGGAGCGGCGGGGATGGTGAAGGGCACCGCCTCGTGATGGGCGTTGAGCAGCAGCAGGAAGGCGCGGTCCAGTTCGGGCTGGCCCATCGGCGTCGTGTAGTAGTGATCGCCGGTGTCGCCGGTCAGCAGCATGCCCAGCGTTCGATCCTCGGCGAATTGCCAGCTTTCGCCGGTCTTCGGGTGGCCGTCGGGGGTCAGCCACACGATGTCGGACGGGCCGTCGGGCGTGGCGTCGCCGCGGAAGAAGCGCGCCCGGTGGAACACCGGATGGGCGTGGCGGATCGCCGCCAGCTTGCGCACGAAGCCCAGCAGGCCGCGATCGGCGTTCTCCCAGTCGATCCAACTGATCTCGTTGTCTTGGCAGTAGCTGTTGTTGTTGCCGCCCTGGCTGTTGCCGATCTCGTCGCCGGCCAGCATCATCGGCACGCCTTGCGACAAAAGCAGGGTGGCCAGCATGTTGCGCTGTTGGCGGGCGCGCAGGCTCAACACGTCGGGCCGGTCGGTGTCGCCCTCGGCGCCACAGTTCCAGCTTTCGTTGTCGTTGACGCCGTCGCGATTGTCTTCCTGGTTGGCGTCGTTGTGCTTCTCGTTGTAGCTGACCAGATCGCGCAATGTGAAGCCGTCATGGGCGGTGATGAAGTTGATGCTGGCCCAGGGCCTGCGCCCGCGATGGCCGAACAAATCCGACGAGCCGGCCAGCCGCGAGGCCAGCGCCGGCACTTGGCCGGCGTCGCCCTTCCAGAAGCGGCGCACCGTGTCGCGGTAGCTGCCGTTCCACTCGGACCAGCCCGGCGGATAGCGACCGACCTGATAGCCGCCCTGACCGAGATCCCAGGGCTCGGCGATCAGCTTGACGCCCGACAGCACCGGGTCCTGGCGCACCGCGTCGAAAAAGGCGCTGCCGGGATCGTAATGGAAATGCTCGCGGGCCAGCGACGAGGTCAGATCGAAGCGGAACCCGTCGACATGCATCTCCTCGACCCAATAGCGCAGCGAATCGAGGATCATCTGCAAGACGCGCGGATGGCCGACATCGATGGTGTTGCCGCACCCCGTCGAATCCCAGTAATAGCGCGAATCCTCGGGCACCAGCTTGTAATACGAGGCGTTGTCGATGCCGCGGAACGACAGGGTCGGCCCCAGGTGGTTGCCTTCGGCGGTGTGGTTGTAGACGACGTCGAGAATCACCTCGATGCCCTCGTCGTGCAGGCGGCGCACCATCGCCTTGAACTCGCCGATCCGCCCGGTGGCCAGATAGCGCGGCTCCAGCGAAAAGAAGCCCAGCGTGTTGTAGCCCCAATAATTGCGCAGGCCCTTGCCGATCAGGTGGCGGTCGTCGACATAGGCGTGGACCGGCATCAACTCGACCGCCGTGACGCCCAGCGCCTTGACGTGCTCGACCACGCTGGGCCAGGCCAGCCCGGCGAAGGTGCCGCGCATGCTGGGTGGCACCCCCGGATGCAACCGGGTCAGGCCGCGCACATGCGCCTCGTAGATCACCGTGCGGTCCCAGGGAACCTTCGGGCGGCCCTCCTCGCCCCAGGTGAAGGCCGTGTCGACCACTTGGCACTTCGGCATGCCGCGGGCGTTGTCGCGGCGGTCGAAGGACAAGTCTTCGCGCGGGTGGCCGATGCGATAGGCGAAATGCGCGTCGGACCAGCGGATCGAGCCGACCACCGACTTGGCGTAGGGGTCGAGCAGCAGCTTGTTGGCGTTGAAGCGGTGGCCGCGCCTGGGCTCATACGGCCCGAAGACGCGATAGCCGTAAAGCTGGCCGGGCAGCACGTCGGGCAGATAGCCGTGCCAGACCTCGTCGGTGTATTCGGGAAGGGCGACGCGCTCCAACTCCCGATGCCCGTGGGGGTCGAACAGGCACAGCTCGACCCGCTCGGCATGGGCGGAAAACAGCGCGAAATTGACGCCGGCGCCGTCCCAGGTCGCCCCCAGAGGATGGGCTGATCCCGGCCAGACCCGCGCGATTCGATTGACCATGGCATCTCCTGGAGATGCCAAATGGGGCCGCGCCGTCCATTGGGCAACCGGCTACCGCTTTTTGGATCAGCGCTCGGGCGACCACGCCTCGACCACCTCGGACACGGTCCCCTCGCGCCATGGCCGGCGGGTGGGCGGCGGGGTGTCGTCGATGCGGCAGGGAAACAGCACCGCGCCTCCCTCGGCGATCAGCCCGCGCGCCGCGACATGCGGGTGGGCGGCGACCTCGGCGGGTTCCAGCACCGCCTCGAAGCAGCAATCGGCCGGATCGAGCAGCGCCTTCCATTCGGCCAGGGTGCGGCCGGCGAACAGGGTTTCCAGTTCGGCGATCAGCGCCGTTTGGGGCAGCGGCTCGGCTTGGCGGGACGCCAGGTCGGGGCGCGCGACGGCGGCGCAGAAGGCCTGCCAGAATTTCGGCTCGAGCGGCGCGAAGGCGGCGAAGCGGCCGTCCGAGGTACGATAGACGCGGTAATAGGCGGCGCCGCCATTGATCATCGCTTCGCCGCGCCGCATGCCCGGCTCGGCCAGCGCCATGTATTGCCAGGACAGGGCCGATTCGAACAGGCTGACATCCAGGCTGCTGCCGCGCCCGCTGCGGCCCCGCCCGATCAGCGCCGCCATGATGGCGATCACCGCCTGCATCGCGCCGGCGTGATCGGCGAGCGGCGGAAAGGGCATCACCGGGGTCTCTTTGGTCCCGGTCACCGCAAGCCCGCCGGTCAGCGCCAGATAGGTCATGTCGTGGCCGGCGCGCAGCCGATAAGGGCCGTCCTGGCCGAAGCCCGACAGGGCGCAATGGATCAGGCCGGGATTGAGCGCGGCGAGGCGCTGGCGCCCGAAACCCAGCTTGTCCAGCGTGCCGGGGCGGTAGGATTCCAGCATCACGTCGGCATGGGCGACCAGCGCGGTCAGCGCCGCCACGCCCTCGGGCCGCTTGAGATCGAGCTTGAGCACCGTCTTGTTGCCGTTCAGGCACGCGTAAAGCGGCGATACGCCGCCCTCGCCCAGCGGCCCGAAGCCGCGCATCGGATCGCCGGCCGGCGGCTCGACCTTGACCACGTCGGCGCCCAGATCGGACAGCGTCAGCGTGGCGAACGGGCCGGGGATGTATTGGGAAAGGTCGAGTACGCGAATTCCGCGCAGGCAATCTTGGAGCATGGGAACCCTCTCTTCGCGCGGAGCGTCCCAGGTCAAGGCCCCCAGGTCAAGCGGAGCCCGCGGGGCTCTCGCCACCGCGGGTTCCGAAAGTCGTCGTCAGTCGACCAGTTCGGGAACCTTCTCCTCGCCGCGCCGGCCGCTGCCCTCCTCGATGTCGAAGGACAGCTTGTCGTCCTTGACGCACACCTTGACCACGCCACCCTTGGCCAGCTTGCCGAACAGCAGTTCCTCGGCCAGCGGCTTCTTGATGTTCTCCTGGATGACGCGCGACAGGGGCCTTGCGCCGAACAGCCTGTCATAGCCCTTGCGGGCCAGCCAGTCGCGGGCCTCCTCGGTCAGCTCGAACGACACGTCGCGATCCTGCAACTGGATCTCGAGCTGCATGATGAACTTGTCGACCACCCGCGCCACCACCTCGGCGGGCAGATTGGCGAAGGGGATGATCGCGTCGAGCCGGTTGCGGAACTCGGGCGTGAACAGGCGCTGGATGGCCTCCTGGTCGTCGCCCTGGCGCTCCTCGCGCTCGAAGCCGATCGCCGCCCGCGCCATGTCCGAGGCGCCGGCATTGGTCGTCATGATCAAGATCACGTTGCGGAAGTCGACGTTCTTGCCGTTGTGGTCGGTCAGCTTGCCGTGATCCATCACCTGCAACAGGATGTTGAACAGGTCGGGATGGGCCTTCTCGATCTCGTCGAGCAGCAGCACGGAATGGGGATGCTGGTCGACCGCGTCGGTCAAAAGCCCGCCCTGGTCGAAGCCGACATAGCCGGGCGGCGCGCCGATCAGCCGCGAGACGGAATGGCGCTCCATGTATTCCGACATGTCGAAGCGGGTCAACTCGATGCCCAGGGTGGCGGCCAACTGGCGCGCCACCTCGGTCTTGCCGACGCCGGTGGGGCCCGAGAACAGGTAGCAGCCGATCGGCTTCTCGGGCTCGCGCAGGCCGGCGCGGGCCAGCTTGATGGCGCTGGCCAAGGCGTCGATCGCCCGATCCTGGCCGAACACCATGGTGCGCAGATCGCGTTCCAGGTTCTTGAGCGATTCGGTGTCGTTGGCCGAGACGCTTTTGGGGGGAATGCGGGCGATCTTGGCCACGATGTCTTCGACGTCGCGCACCGTCACCGTCTTGCGGCGCTTGTGCTCGGGCAGCAGCATGCGGGCGGCGCCGACCTCGTCGATCACGTCGATCGCCTTGTCGGGCAGCTTGCGGTCGTTGATGTAGCGGGCCGACAGCTCGACCGCCGCCTTGATCGCCTCGGCGGTGTAGCGGACGTGGTGATGGGCCTCGTAATAGGGCTTCAGGCCATGCAGGATCTTCACCGTGTCTTCGACGGTCGGCTCGTTGACGTCGATCTTCTGGAAGCGCCGCACCAGGGCGCGGTCCTTCTCGAAGTAGTTGCGGAATTCCTTGTAGGTGGTCGAGCCGATGCAGCGCAGCGAGCCCGAGGCGAGCGCCGGCTTCAGCAGGTTCGAGGCGTCCATCGAGCCGCCCGAGGTGGCGCCGGCCCCGATCACCGTGTGGATCTCGTCGATGAACATGATGGCGCCGTCGAACGCCTCGAGTTCGTTGACCACCGCCTTCAGGCGCTCCTCGAAATCGCCGCGGTAGCGGGTGCCGGCCAGCAGGGCGCCCATGTCGAGCGCGAAGATGGTGGCGTGCTTCAGCACGTCGGGCACCTCGCCGCGCACGATGCGCCGCGCCAAGCCCTCGGCGATGGCGGTTTTGCCCACGCCGGGATCGCCGACATAGAGCGGGTTGTTCTTCGAGCGGCGGCACAGGATCTGGATCGTGCGCTCGATCTCGGGCTCGCGCCCGATCAGCGGGTCGATCTTGCCCTGGGCGGCCTTCTTGTTCAGGTTGACGCAGTAGGCCGTCAGTGCCTCCTGCCCCTTCTTCACGACCTTTTCCGCCTGCATGTCCTCGTCGGCTCCATGAACGGTGCGGCTTTGAGTACGGCCGGGTGCCTTGGCGATGCCGTGGGAGATGTAGTTCACGGCGTCCAGGCGGGTCATGTCCTGCAATTGAAGGAAGTACACGGCGTGCGACTCGCGCTCGGAAAAAAGCGCGACGACGACGTTGGCGCCGGTCACCTCCTCGCGGCCCGAGGACTGGACGTGGATCGCGGCCCGCTGCACCACGCGCTGGAAACCGGCGGTGGGTTTGGGATCGGTGATCCGGGACGTGACCAGATCGGACAAGGCGGTATCGACGAATTCGGTGAGGTCGCGACGGAGCCGGTCGAGATCGACGTTGCAGGCACGCAGCACGGCCATCGAATCCTGGTCCTCGGTCAGAGCGAGCAACAGGTGTTCCAACGTCGCATATTCGTGCCGGCGCTCTGTCGCGAGGGCGAGGGCTCGGTGCAAGCTCTGCTCTAGGTTGCGCGACAACATTTGCGGCTATTCCTTCTCGATTGTGCACTGCAGCGGGTGCTGATTCTGGCGCGCCAGGTCCATGACCTGGGTCACCTTCGTCTCCGCCACTTCATATGTGTACACGCCGCAAACACCGACCCCACGCTGATGGACATGCAACATGATGCGTGTCGCATCCTCACGGTTCTTGTTGAAGAATCTCTCCAACACGTGAACGACGAACTCCATCGGAGTGTAGTCGTCGTTCAACATGAGCACCTTGTACATCGACGGCTTCTTGGTCTTCGGCCGGCTTTTGATCACCACGCCGGTATTGGGGCCGTCCCCGGGGGGATTTTTATCGTGCTCGCTCATTTGGGTCGCGTTCTCGGTGTCGCCTCGGAACACCTCTATCATATTGGGTCGGAGGGCCGATGGAAAAGCCCCCTCATCGGCCGGCTGGCATTACCGTCCGCCGCGACTCGAAAAAAAAGGCCCGGCGAAACCCGCCGGGCCTTTTTTCACACAAGGCGGCGAGGATCAGGCGGCGGTCTTGCGCAGCTTTTGCATCGCGGCGGAGACGCGGCCGTTGATGGGGGCCAGGGCCTCCTCGGTGACGCGGGCGCCCAGCTCGGACATCTTGGTGCCTTCGCTGATCATCTTGTCGAAGCCGGTCTTCATCAGGCCGGACTGCACGTTCACGAGGTCGGTCAAGGACTTGGCGCCGGCCAGGGCCTTGCTGGCGGCCATGCCGTCGTCGATGGCGCCGCGGGCCATGCCGAACAGGGTCTTGGAAACGTCCTGGACGCCGCGGGCCATGATGGTGCCCGACTTCAGGAAGGCGTCGACGTTCTCCTTGTTGAACTGGACCACGTCCTCATAGCCCTTGAAGGCGGCGGACCCCATCTTGGCGGCGGCCTCGACCTGATCCTTGGTCATGGCGGCGGCCTGCTCATAGCCCTTGCTGGCGGCTTCGGTGCCGGCCTTCACCACGGTCTCGATCGTCTCCTGGGTGACGGCGACGGCCTCTTCCACGGACTTGGCGGGGGTCTTGGTCTTCACGGCGGTCATCGGTGACTCCTGCTCGATTCGTTTATGGTTCGCGCGGCGCATCGTCACGATGCTGCACTGCAATAAGGGGATGATGCAACGCGAGGGGGCAAGCGTCAACCAGTTTTTTGTGCGATGCAATATAATCGTAATAGGTCATCGGTCAGGGACGACCGACCCCCTTAAGTCCAGCCCGCCCAACCTCGACCGTGAAGTCGGCCAGTTCGTGGTCGGGGTCGCGGAACCGCGGCCCCGGCGGGCGCGGCGGGTTGAACGGCACGCCGGTGACGTCGAGACGGGCGAGCACCGGCCACAGGGGCAGCCGCTCGAAACGCGGCGTCGGGTGCAACCAGGCATTGAAGAAAAAGCGTCCGTCGCGGCAGGCCGCCGCCAGCCACCAGAAGCGTTCCGAGCCCAGCCGCAGACCCTCGGGCGGCGCCTCGTACAAGCCGCTTTGCTCAAGGGCGCGCAGCAGACCGGCATACTGGGCGGGATCGAGCGCCGCCACCTCGGCCACGCCGCGCCACGGCCCCAGCGGATCGGCGGCCGTCCAGCCGCGGGTCAGATCGGCCGGCTCGATCACCCGCTGGCTTAGGCGCCGGGTCGGCCCGTCCAATTGGTAGATCCTCACCTGTTCTTCATAGGCGCCGTTATAGACCAACCGCCAGCGGTCGGGCCGGCCGGGCGCGCAATCGGCCCGCAGATCGCCCGCGTCGAGGAACGAGAACCACGCGAATTTGCGCCCGATCGGATCATCCAGGGTGTCCGGTCCATAGGCGCAACCGGCCAGCGCCGATGCCATCGCCACGCCAACGATCCAAGCCGTCCGTCTCATCCCACCCCCCTTCCGGCGAGGTCGCCAGGTTATCTTTCGCACATGAAAAGAGTCCCGAGGTGCTTCTGGCCCCTGGACATCGGATTCCGGATTTTTTATCGTGGGTCTTGCAGCAGTCATTCGGTACACCGTTGAGAGGGTCATCAATTGCCAGCCGCCCCCTCGATCATGTTGTTCTCGTCAGCCCGCATCGCACGATCCATCGGTCGATTCGCCTTCGTATTAATTCTTTCTTTACTTTTCATGGGAGCCTCGCCCGCCGCGGCGCGCTACGCCGCCATCGTCATCGAGGCGGACACCGGCCGGGTGGTCTATGAGAAGAACCCGGACAAGCGGAATTTCCCCGCCTCGCTCACCAAGATGATGACGTTGTACATGCTGTTCGACCGGCTGGCCGCCGGAAAGTTGACGCTTTCCCAGCAATTGCCGGTCTCGACCCACGCCTCGACCATGTCGCCCTCGAAGCTGGGCCTCAAGCCGGGCGAGACGATCAGCGTCGAAGACGTGGTGCTGGCCCTGTGCACCCGCTCGGCCAACGACGCCGCCGTGGTGGCGGCCGAGGCGATCGGCGGCAGCGAGTCCAAATTCGCCGCCATGATGACCGACAAGGCGCGCCAGCTCGGCATGATGCGTACCACCTTCCGCAACGCCTCGGGACTGCCCAACAACGGCCAGCTTTCGACGGCGCGCGACATGGCCACCCTGGGGCGGGCGCTGATCCGCACCCATGGGCGCTACTATCACTATTTCTCGACCCGCCAATTCGTCTACAAGGGCGACGTGATCGGCACCCACAACCGGCTGATGCTGCGCTATGCCGGCGCCGACGGCATCAAGACCGGCTATATCAACGCCTCGGGCTTCAATCTGGTGGCCTCGGCCAAGCGTGACGGGCAACGGCTGATCGGCGTGGTGTTCGGCGGCAACACCGCCGCATCCCGCGACAACCACATGGCCGACCTGCTCGACCGCGGCTTCGCCTCGCTGTCGGGCTCCGAAAAGAAGCGCGAGCCGCTGATCGCCGCGGCGCCCGAGCCGCGCCAGCCTCCCGCCCCCACGCGCGCCGCGATGAAGGCCCTGCCGCGCGACGAGGACAAGGCCGAGCGCATGACCGGCTCCGGCGACGCCGAGCCGGGC
>JADFZP010000113.1 GCA_015232485.1 Alphaproteobacteria bacterium | reverse complement strand
CCACCTTATGGCACTTCGATGCCGGTGAGCAGGGGCCGTCCACCCCATCATTCCCTGCGGAGGAGGGTGTCAGCAGGTCGGAGGATGAGTAAGGGACAACGGTCAAGGAGAGGGGATCGGGAAAACCAAGCAAGCAACGATGCGCCTCAGAGCCTGTGTAAGTTGGATCCGGTCCGCGCACCGCCATACAAGCTTGAGGCGTGCGAAAGCCGCGCCGACCAAACCTTAACTTGGCGCATTACATATCCCTGATCGTTTTCCCGTGCGTATGGGAGCGGGTGTGATACGATCACGACGTGTCGCGCCACTTTTCCACACCCGTCATGAACGATTCCGCCATTTTCCAGAAAATCACCCGCCTTCGCGCCGGCAGGAAACCGCGGGTGCTTGATCTGTTTTCGGGCTGCGGCGGACTGTCCCTGGGCTTCCATGCCGCCGGGTACGAAATCGCAGCGGCGGTGGAGTTCGACCGTGACGCTGCGAATTCGCACGGCACCAATTTTCATGGCGCCGCCGCCGCCCACTGCCAACCGCGTGATATCACCGCGACGCCCCCTGCGGCTCTGACCGCCACCCTTGGCCTGGGCAAACCTGATGCCGCCTTCGACGTCATCATTGGCGGTCCGCCGTGCCAAGCGTTCGCCCGGGTCGGTCGTTCGAAACTGCGCGAGGTGGCGGACCATCCCGAGGCGTTCCGTCATGATCCCCGGGCACGGCTGTACATCGACTATCTAGACTACGTCGATATATGCGCGCCACTGGCGGTGGTAATGGAGAACGTGCCCGACATGCTGAACCACGGCGGGCACAATATCGCCGAGGAGGTAGCGGAGATTCTGGACAGCCGCGGCTATGTCTGCGGTTACACGCTTTTGAATTCGGCTCATTTTGGTGCACCACAGATGCGCGAGCGCATGCTGCTGATCGCCGTCCACCGGGAACTCGTTGACGAGATCCGGCTGCCGGCGCCAACCCATTGGATCGATCTTCCCTCTGGCTATGACGGTTCTCGCGCGGTGGCGTTAAAGCTATTGGCTAAGACCGATCATCCGACCGGAAAGAACCACTATCTCCCCGCCCGCACTCCCAATCCGGATGCGGCGGCCAAAGCGATCACCGCCGAGGACGCCTTGTGCGACCTACCTACCATTGACGCCCGCGCACGCTTGAAGGACGGCTCCCTCAAGCGTGGTGCCCGCCGGTTCGACGTGCCGTTAGCCTATGACGGCTGGGACCGGCAGACGGAATATGCGAGGCAGATGCGCAGGTGGGCGGGCTTCGAGGGTAAGGATACCCTACTCGATCATGTTATCCGCTATCTGCGGCGGGACTACGAGCTGTTCGCCCGCCTGAAGGCCGGCGACCAGTATCCCGAAGCCTGCAAATGTGCGGAACTGATGTTCGAAGAGGCGCTGGCCCGGCAGGACCAGCGGCCCCGCAAGGGCTCCAAAGCATGGACGGACCTGCGTGATAGCATCGTGCCGCCTTATGATCCCGGCAAATTTCCCAACAAGTGGCGAAAGATGGAGGCCGATAAGCCAGCGCGAACTTTGCTTGCCCATCTCGGCAAGGATGGCTACAGCCACATCCATTACGATAGCGCACAGGCGCGGACGATATCGGTAAGGGAGGCAGCCCGGCTTCAATCCTTCCCCGATGGTTTCGTGTTCTGCGGTACCATGAATCCAGCGTTTCGTCAGATCGGAAATGCGGTGCCGCCTCTGATGGCAAAGGCCGTAGCGGAATGCGTGCTGGGGCAGATTCAGGCCGCGCTCTTCAAACCGGCCCGAGCGGTTAAAATGGCCGGAGCCCGCTGATGCAGGACGGTAAGCCTCGGGAACTGGTGATCGTCCGCTCCCTGGCCGAATCCGACCTTGGTCTTTTCTCCGCCCATCGCGCTGGTCTTCGCGGGAAGCAGCGGGCCATCAACATCAATGCCACTGTTGCCCGCCGGCTGCTGTCTCAAGAGCGGTTCAAGGCCGGCGAAGCCATTCTGGACTGCATCTGTGTGTTTGGCGACGTGGAAATCCGGGAGAGACGCCGGCTCAACAAATCCCAGAAGAACTGGCGGTTGGGGGGCACCCAGATCCGGGGAAGCGCTTTCGCGGCGCTCGACTGCAAGGATTTCATGCTAATCCGCTCGCCGGCCGGCAATGATGGCTCCCATCCGGTGACTATAACCTTCATTGCCCGGGCCGTTGATCCTCTGACGCATGCCGGCTTGGCGTCATGTCTCGAAAGGGCGCTCGTTGCCAGCATGGCCATTTGCGAAGAGGGAACGCCAAACTTCGAGACCATCGTCCGCTATTGCCCGCCACCTCCAATCTCGCCGCAGCGCTTTCCAAGCAACGGCAACACGGCACCGTGTCCGGGCAGTGTACCGCCCATGCCCCGCAAAACCGTGGCAGAGCAGCCGTGCCACAAACGAACCATCCGGGAAAAGCTCCGCGAGCCGCACATCCTGGAACGCATGCTCAAGGTGGCAGGCGATTTATCAGCTCCGGCTCAGCTTCGCTTCATGGACACGGTAGAACAACTTGCCGCGCAGCTTCGTGACGTTTTGCTGGAGACAAAGCGAATCGTACGCATCGAAAAAGATCACCACGCCCTGTGGAAGACGGTTGCCGGTCGCCCGATCGGTTTTGTCGATGGCGGGTTGGCCAATCTGTCCATGCTGGGGTCTGCCCCCATTGCCGCCCGGGTCGGCGGATACGTGGTCACGCCCGGAGCGCGGGGACCGGCACGGGAGCGTTTCACCGTCCTCAAACAGCTGATTGACGAACTGTATTCTCACACCGAAAGCGGCGTTTACGAAGATACCTTTCCCGATATCGGTGCCCTGCGCGACGCCGCCCGAATCTCCATCGAGGCGGCCGGGGCTGTCCGCATGGTCAGCGAGCACCCCGATATCGCCTGGGTGATGCTGCATGGCTCTCTGGTTAATCCGGTGTCGCGCTACACTGACGTAATGAAGGATGGGACTGTCCGGAACCGCTTCCCGGATTTCGCCACCTCCGCTCTGGCCGAACTGCTGCCTCCGGGCACCGGATCGCTTATGGGCCGTGATCGCAATTTCATCAGCACCCACCTGCGCCAGCTTCGGGCACTGCAGCAATCACCGGCCGTGGTCTGCGGCGTGGTGGAACGTGAAGGCACGACGTCAACGGTCAGCTTGGCGGTGCTCGACAGCCTTGAGGACCACGCGATCCGCGATCTTCTGCCGATGCCGCCGGACCTGTGGAAGCATTGGTTCCGCGGCGCCCTTGATCCCGCCGGCAGCAGCGATGAGATGGAGGGGCAGCGGATCACTGATTCGTTGCTGTTCCGTTGCGTTCTAGAACCGGGCGAGGCGCTGCTGCCGGTCACCATCGACCGCAACCTCATGCGCAAGGCTCCCTTGGCTTGGCAGGACGTCATCGTCCATTACCCCAAGCCTGCTGTGTCGTATCTCCAAGCCACCGAATGGGCCGCGCCAATCCGCATCGAGATGTTCGACAAGGACGTGGCACGATTCCGGGAAACGGCCACCCTGGTAATGCACTGCGCACTGCTGCTGCCGAATTACGCGTTCCCGGTCGGCCTTGATATCGTCGACAAGTTCGCCCGCATTCCCGACTGGATGAGCCACCCGGTCAACACCCGAACCGCCGTTCTGGCCCTTAAGGGCGCCCTGGACGAAGGCGATACACGACTGTTCGACTCGTTGCGCCGCATGCTGTGCGGGTCGGCGCGGGAATGGCTGCTGCGACCGGGCGTATTCAGGTAACAGAAGAAAGGTGCGGGAGAATGGGGACTGACGTGGACGACGATACGCGCATGGATGGCGGGGGCTCCGATGGCTGGCGCCCGGTTGGCACCGTGGTCGGCAATGCCGGCACGGGAGAGTTTACCTTCATCCTTCGCCAGTTCCAGGCCCGCGTCGGCGACATCGTGGCGCTGGGCATGGAGGTCCCCGACGGTTCGTACCGGGAGCAGACCCGCATCTACGTCTGGGCGCGCATCACCGACATCCGGCGTTTCAATCCGTTCTTCCCGTTCGAGGCGGCCCAGGAAATCGCCAGTGAGGGGCTGTCACTGGAAGATACCGTCCTGTCCGGCACCCGCGATCAGTTGGAGGCCAAGGCCCTTATCCTGGGAGCCACTGCTGAGACCAGGCTGTCGACGCTTTTCCCGCTAACTTATCCGGTCAAGCCAGCTTCCACCGTTTTTCATCCCCCGTCCGAGGCAGTGCGCCAGCTTCTGATGGGCGGACGCGAGAGCGAGCGCTCGGTCCGAATCGGTAGCCTGATCGCCCGTACCGATGTGGAAGTGACATTGTCGGCACCGCGGTTGGTCGCCCGTCATCTTGCCATCCTCGCGATGACCGGCGGCGGCAAGACCGTGGCGGCGCGGCGCATCATCCGGGAACTGATCGGTCACGGCTATCCCCTGCTGATCCTAGATCCCCATGGCGACTATATCGGCCTGTGGAAATGCCGCGAGACATTGCAGGAAGAAGCTCCTGGTTGCGATATTCGGCTGTTTTATCCCGATTTGCTGATGCAGCAGGGCGGCGAGGGGTTGATCGAAAAGATCATCGGCCAAATGACGGATGGCCTCAGCGAGCCGCAGGCGGACTATCTGCGCTCGGCGTTCAACAGCATGCCGGCGAAAGAAGGCGAGCCGGCCATCGATTACATCGAACGCCTTATCCTGCGAACGGATAGTGACGTTGCCAGCCAGAACGACAAACGCCAGATTCCAACCATCTATGCGACCCGCCGATCGCTGCGCATCGTCCGTGACCGGCTGTCGGGCATGCGCAAGACCAGTGAAGCGATGCGAAGCAGCCCGAAGTTGAAGGGACTGGCGTTCGAGCCGCTGCCCAACCCATTTAGCCAACCGGAGAAGATTATCCGACCGGGACAGGTGTCGGTCCTATATCTCGGTGGCTATGACCATGTCACCCAGTGCTCGATCGCTGCAATCACTCTGGAAACTCTGTTCGAATTCCGAGCCAACTTGACCGAGCGCATCGCCCCATTCCTCACCGTAGTTGAAGAAGCCCACACGTTCATTCCTTCCGCGCGAGAAGGCACACAGGATGCTGTGTCTCTGCGGGTGGTGCGCCGGATGATCACCGAGGGACGGAAATTCGGCACTGGCCTGATGCTGATCTCGCAGCGGCCCAGCCGCCTAGACGAGACCATCATTTCTCAGTGCAACTCGTTCCTGATACTGCGGCTGGTCAATCCCAAAGATCAGACCTTCGTGCGGGCTATCATGGAAAACTTGACCGAATCCGATGCCCGCATGATCCCCGGCTTTGGCCCCGGCCAGGGTATCGTTAGCGGTCAGGTTGTCCGTTTCCCGCTGCCGGTAAGTGTCCGGATGGACGACGACCTGTTAGCCTCCGAGATCGGCGACGAGGACTTTTTTGAGAAAGTGGAAAACTGGAAGCCCGACTCCAAGGCCGAGGCGCGCAAGGTGGTTGAGGACTCTGTCGCCAGGGTCAACGCTAACCGCAAGAAGGCTGCAGCCGTGGTCAAAGCCACGCCAGTTGGAATAGTTGCAAAGACCGCCGCCGCATTGAAGGCCGGCATGCCGAAGAGCCGCGGACGTCCGCCGAAACCGTGAAGCTGACCGTGGATCAAGCCCCGTCGCGCCGAATCAGCGTGCCCACCCCGTGCGGGGTGAAGATTTCCAGCAACAGCGCGTGCGGAACCCGGCCGTCGAGGATGACGGCGGCTTCGACGCCGTTGTCCACCGCGTCGAGGCAGGTTTCGACCTTGGGGATCATGCCGCCGCTGATGGTGCCGTCGCGGATCAGGCCGCGGGCTTCCGAGGCGGTCATTTCGGCGATCAGGTTGCCCTGCTTGTCCTTGACGCCCGAGACGTCGGTCAGCATCAACAGGCGCACCGCCTCGACGGCGGCGGCCAGGGCGCCGGCCGCCGTGTCGGCGTTGATGTTGTAGGTCTCGCCCGAGGCGCCCATGCCGATCGGGGCGATCACCGGAATGATGTCGGTCTCGCGGAACACGTCGAGGATGTGTGGGGTGATTTCCGAGGGCTCGCCGACGAAGCCGAGATCGACGATGCTCTCGACGTTGGACGAGGGATCGCGGCGGGTGCGGCGCAGCTTGCGCGCCCGGATCAGGTGGCCGTCCTTGCCCGACAAGCCGACCGCGAAGCCGCCGGCCGCGTTGATCGCCGAGACGATTTCCTTGTTGATGCGTCCCGACAGGACCATCTCGACCACCTCGACGGTGGCCTGGTCGGTGACCCGCAGGCCGTCCTCGAAGGCGCTTTTGATGTCCAGCCGCTTCAGCATGTCGCCGATCTGCGGCCCGCCGCCATGCACCACCACCGGATTGATGCCGACCTGCTTGATCAGCACGATGTCGCGCGCGAACAGCGTGGCCAGTTCCTCTTCGCCCATGGCGTGGCCGCCATACTTGATCACGAAGGTCTCGTCCGAGAACTTGCGCATATAGGGCAGCGCCTCGGACAGCGTCTTGGCTTTTTCCAGGTGCTGGGCGCGATCGTCTTCGTTCATCGGCTTGCTCATCGAGGGGCTCCTAGGCGGAGGAGGCGAGAGCCGCCAGTTCGGCCCTCAATTCGGGAATGCCGGCGCCCTTTTCCGAACTGGTGGCCAGCACCAGGGGATGGGCCGCCGTGCGCTTGGCGATCTGGAGGAGGGTGGCGCCGTGCACATCGGCCAGCGCCTGGGCGCCGATCTTGTCGGCCTTGGTCAGCACGATCTGATAGGTCACCGCCGCCTTGTCGAGCATCGCCATGACGGTCAAATCGGGCGGCTTCAGCCCGTGGCGCGAATCGATCAGCAGGCAGACGCGGCGCAGATCGACCCGGCCGCGCAGATAGTCGTCGACCAGCCGCGTCCATTGGCGGACCTGCTGCTTGGGCGCCTGGGCGAAGCCGTAGCCGGGCAGATCGATCAGCATCAATCGGCCGCCCAGGTCGAAGAAGTTGATCTGCTGGGTGCGGCCCGGCGTGTTGGAGGTGCGGGCCAGCGTCAAGCGGCCGGTCAAGGCGTTGATCAGGCTGGACTTGCCGACGTTCGAGCGGCCGGCGAAGGCGACCTCGGGCAGGCTGCCGGGCGGCAACTGGTCGAGTTGCGCCACGCCGAGCAGAAAGGTGCACTCCTTGGCGAACAGCAGGCGGCCCTCTTCGAGACGCGTCGCCTCGACAAGACGGGCCGCCTGTTCGTCGTCCGGGATCTCGCCGGTCAGGGCTTGACCCCCATCTTGCGCATGATCACCCACTGCTGAATGATCGACAGCGTGTTGCTCCAGGCCCAGTAGATCACCAGACCGGCCGGGAAGCTGGCCAGCAGGAAGGTGAAGACGATCGGCAGGAACAAGAACATCTTGGCCTGCACCGGATCGGTCGGCTGCGGGTTCAGCTTCTGCTGCAGGAACATGGTCGCGCCCATGATCAGCGGCCAAACGCCGATCATCAGGAAGGCGGGCGGCGTCCACGGGATCAGGCCGAACAGATTGGCCACCGTGGTCGGGTCGGGCGCCGACAGGTCATGGATCCAGCCGTAGAACGGCGCGTGCCGCATCTCGATGGTGACGAACAGCACCTTGTACAGCGCGAAGAAGATGGGAATCTGCACCAGGACGGGCAGGCAGCCCGACACCGGGTTGGCCTTCTCGCGCTTGTACAGCGCCATCAGTTCCTGGTTCAGCCGGGCCTTGTCCTCGCCGAAGCGCTGTTGCAGCTTTTGCACCTCGGGCTGCAGCTTCTTCATCTTGCTCATCGCCTGATAGGACTTGTTGGCGAGAGGGAAGAGCACCGCCTTGATGGCCACGGTGAAGGCCAGGATGGCCAGCCCGAAATTGCCCAGCGCGGTGTTCAGGAACTGCAGGAAGTAGAAGAACGGCTTGGTCAGGAAGTAGAACCAACCGAAGTCGATCGCCAAGTCGAAGCGCTTGACGCCGAACTTCTCTTCGTACCCGTCGAGCAACGCGACCTTCTTGGCGCCGGCGAAGACGTGGCTGGTCGCCTCGGCCGTGGCGCCCGGCGCGATCTCGCGCGCCCCGCCCAGCAGGTCGGTCTGGTACTTGTCGCGGTCGCCGACCATGCGGTGGCTGAAGCGCGCCTTGACCTCGGACGTCTGGTCGGGAACCACGGCGGTCAGCCAGTACTTGTCGGTGATGCCGATCCAGCCGCCGGTGGTGGCCTTCTCGCGCACCCGCTCCTCGCGCAGACCGTCGTACTTGATTTCCGTCAGGGTGCCGTCGAGCACGCCCAGCGGCCCCTCGTGCAGGATGTAGAAGCCCTCGGTCTTGGGCGTGCCGGTGCGCGACACCAGCGCGTACGGATAAAGCGTGACCGGCGCCGAGCCGGTGTTCTCGACCCGCTGCGTGATGGTGAACATATAGTCGGAATCGACCGAGACGACGCGCACGAAGCGCAATCCCTGGCCGTTGTCCCAGCGCAGGGTGACCGGGCTGGTGGGCGTGAGCGGCCCGCCTTCGGCCTGCCACAGCGTGTCGGGGCCGGGCACCTTGACGGCGTCGCCCTCGGGCACCCAGCCGACCTCGGCGTAATAGGGATCGGGCGCGGAGGGCGGCGAGAGCAGCACGATCTCGGGGCTGGTGGGCGCCGCCTCCTGGCGATAGCCGGCCAGGGTGAGGTCGTCGATGCGCCCGCCCTTCAGCGCCAGCGAGCCATGCAGATGCGGCGTTTCGATGCGGACGCGCGGAATTTCGGCGAGCGCCGCGTCGAGGCTGGCCTTGGCCGAGGCC
>JADFZP010000112.1:2886-8777 GCA_015232485.1 Alphaproteobacteria bacterium | reverse complement strand
CCGCCGGGCAGGCCGGTGACGATCACCACCAGCCCGTAAAGGATCGACAGCGCCAGCGCCGAGGCGGCCGGCACGCCGACGAAGCCGAAGGCCGCCACCATGGCGCCCTCGCGCACGCCCCAACCGGCCACCGAGATCGGCAGCATGGTCAACAGGATCACCGGCGGCACCAGCACCAGGCAATCGACCACCGAGACCTCGATGCCCAGGCCGACCGCCAGGGCATGGACCACCAGCGCCAGATTGGCGTGGCCCAGCACCGCGAGCCCCAGCGTGATCACCGCATGGCGCGGCGTCAGGAACAGGCGGCGGGTGTCGCCGGCCAACTGCGCCAGCCCGCGCATCACGCGCCAGCGCCGGAAGCCCTCGGGCAGTTGGTCGAGCACCATCAGCACGCCGATCCCGGCCAGCCCCATCAGGGTCAAGATGGGAAACACCCAGGCGCCCGGCACGTCGTCCAGACGGCTGAGCAGCAAAGGCTGGGTGACCGCCACCAGCAGCACCAGCCCAAACAGCGTCGCCACCCGTTCGAGCATCACCGAATTCAGCGCGGCGGCCAGCGTCAGCCCGGCCCGGCGCGCCTTCCACACCCTGAGGGCGTCGCCGCCGATCGAGGACGGCAGGGCCAGATTGAAGAAGGTGCCCATGTAAAGGATGCGCAGCGTCTGGCGGAAGTCGAGCACCGCGTCGATGGCCCGCATCACGGAATGCCAGCGCCAAGTGGCCAGGGCGATCTGAGCCAGCATCAGGCCGACCGAGACGGCCAACCAGTCGGCCTGGATGGCGCTGCCGCGTCGCCAAGCCTCGTCCAGGTCGACCTTGCCGATCAGATACCAGATCAGGACGCCCGAAAACCCGAGCTTGGCGCCCCAGATCAGCCAACTCTTCAGCACCGGCGTCACTCTGTTTGGGAAGGATCGCGCAGAACTAGCACGAACACGGCTCGGAAGCGAGCCGCACCGGCTGGCGCTTGCCCCCCCAATCGCCCGGCGCGCCGTCGAATACGCCGGCGATCGCGGTGCCGCAGGACTGGCAGCGGCCGGCGCCATCGAGGCGCCAGGGGCCGAGTTCGTACCAGTCCCGCCCGATCACCAGCGCGCCGCAGCCCGGACAGAAGGTGCTTCCGCCCTCGGGATCGTGGACATTGCCGGTATAGACGTAGGACAGCCCGTTGCGCATGGCGATGCCGCGCGCCCGGCTCAAGCTGGCGGGCGGGGTGGGCGGGGTGTCCGACATCTTCCAGTCGGGATGGAAGGCCGAGAAGTGCAGCGGCACGTCGGTGCCCAGATGCTGCGCGATCCAGCGCGTCATGGCGTCGATCTCGTCATCGGAATCGTTCTCGCCGGGGATCAGCAGGGTGGTGATCTCGAGCCAAGTCGCCGTCTCGTGGCGGATGTATTCCAGCGTCTCGAGCACCGGGGCCAGCGAGCCGCCGCACAGGCGGCGATAGAAGTCCTCGGTGAAGCCCTTGAGGTCGACATTGGCGGCGTCCATGTGGCTGAACAGCTCGGCGCGGGCGGCGGGCGCCATGTAGCCGGCCGTCACCGCCACGGTGCGGATGCCGCCCTGGTGGCAGGCGCGCGCCACGTCGACGGCGTATTCCAGGAAGATCGCCGGGTCGTTGTAGGTGAAGGCCACGCTGCGGCAGCCCAGCCTTCGCGCGGCTTCGACGATGGCCCGCGGCGTGGCCTGATCGTTCAGCGCGTCGACCTGCCGGGCCTTGCTGATGCTCCAATTTTGGCAAAAGCGGCAGGTCAGGTTGCAACCGGCGGTGCCAAATGAGAGAATCGGCGTGCCGGGCAGGAAATGGTCGAGCGGCTTCTTCTCGATGGGATCGACGCAAAACCCCGACGAGCGGCCCCAGGTGGTGAGCACCATCTGGTCATCCTGCCGGGCCCGCACGAAGCACAGGCCGCGCTGCCCCTCGTGCAAGCGGCAGAAGCGCGGGCAGACGTCGCATTGCAGACGCCCGTCGTCGAGCCTGTGCCAGTGTCGGGCGGGCACCGCGCCGTCGAACCGTTCCGGGGTGATCTCGTTCATTCCCCAGGAAAGTATTGCGCGGCCACGAGCCCTACAACCACAATCGAAGGCCAAGGGGACGCGCGTTGGGTATGGGGAGCAAGACCATGAGCGATATCAGGCGGCCGGCGGTGGCCGGCATGTTCTATCCCGCCGACCCCGAACAACTGGCGGCGCAGGTCTCGGCCTGCCTAGCCGGGGAGCCCTGCGAAGGTGGGCCGCCCAAGGCGCTGATCGCCCCCCACGCCGGCTATGTCTATTCGGGCCCGGTGGCCGGTCGGGCCTATGCCCGGCTGGCCCAGGCGCGCGGGCGGATCGAGCGGGTGGTGCTGGTCGGCCCCTCGCACCGGGTGGGCTTTCGCGGCCTGGCGGTGGGGGATTGGACGAGTTGGGGCATGCCCGACGGCCCGGTGCGGATCGATCGCGAGGCGGTCGAGGGGCTGAAGGCCCTGCCCGGCGTGGCCAGCTTCGAGGCCGCCCATGCCCAGGAGCACAGTCTGGAGGTCCATCTGCCCTTCCTGCGCGCCGTGCTGGGCGATTTCCGCCTGCTGCCGATCGTGGTCGGCGCCGCCGATCCGTCCGACGTCGCCCGCGCGCTCGACGCGGTGTGGGGCGGGCCGGAGACGCTGGTGGTGATCAGCACCGATCTCAGCCACTACCTGGACTATGACTCCGCCCGCGCCCTGGACGCCATGACCGGCGCGGCGATCGAGCGTCTGGACCCCGCCGCGATCGGCCAGGATCAGGCCTGCGGACGCACGCCCCTCAATGGCCTGCTGATGGTGGCCCAGCGGCGGGGCCTGCGCGTCGAGCGGATCGATCTGCGCAATTCCGGCGACACGGCCGGCGACCGCGCGCGGGTGGTCGGCTATGGCGCCTGGGCCTTCCACGAGCCGGTCGGCGGACATGGCGCGGCGCTGCTGGATCTCGCCCGCCGCTCGATCCGCCACGCCCTGGAGACCGGCAAGCCGCTGAAGATCGATCCCGCCACCCTGCCCGAGGCGCTGAAGGAGCCGGGCGCCGCCTTCGTCACACTGAAGCGCCGGGGCGAGTTGCGCGGCTGCATCGGCAGTGTCGAGGCCCATCGCCCGCTGGGCGAAGACGTCGCCGACAACGCCCACGGCGCCGCCTTCTCGGACCCGCGCTTTCCGCCTTTGGCCGCCGAGGAACTGGACGAGGTGACCCTTTCGGTGTCGGTGCTGACCCGCCCGGCGCCGATGGCCTTCGCCAGCCAGGCCGATCTGCTGGCCCAGTTGCGGCCGCGCCAGGACGGGCTGATCATCGAAGATTGCGGTCGCCGCGCCCTGTTCCTGCCCGCCGTGTGGGAGACGCTGCCCGATCCGGCCGGCTTCCTGGCCCATTTGAAGCGGAAGGCCGGGCTCGCGGTCGACCACTGGTCGGGCTCGTTCAAGGCGTGGCGCTTCGGAGCGATCGAGCTGCGCGAGACCCCTTGACGGGGCGCTTGCCCACCTTAAATCGACATCGCCGGTCGCCACCCAGGGACCGGCGAAAACGACCAAGGTGTCGCTTCGAAAAGGAGGGCATGTCATGCGTACCTACGATCTGTCGCCGCTGCTGCGGGCCACCGTCGGCTTCGACCGCGTCAACTCCATCTTCGACTCGCTCGCCCGCATGGACGAGGGGGCGCTTTCGTATCCGCCCTACAACATCGAGAAGGTGGAGGACAACGCCTACCGCGTCACGATGGCGGTCGCCGGGTTCTCCGAGGCCGATCTCGACCTGACGGTGCAGGACCAGACCCTGATCGTCGCCGGTCGCGGGCCGCAGAAGGAGAACGGCCAGTACCTCTATCGCGGCATCGCGCGCCGCGCCTTCGAGCGCCGCTTCGAGTTGGCCGATCACATCCATGTGGCGGGCGCCGCCCTGCGCGACGGCCTGCTGGTGATCGACCTGGTTCGCGAGGTGCCCGAGGCCATGAAGCCGCGCCGCATCGCGATCGAGGTTCGGCCGCGCGAGCGCAAGGAGCTGTCCCAGGCCGACCAACAGGCGGCCTGACGCCCCAATCGGGGCGGCGGCCCAAGGGGTCGCCGCCCCCTTCGTTCATCGAGGAGCGGCGATGCCCCGCGCCCGGCTCGACGAGGCCCGACGACGCCGCGGCAAGCGGCGCAACTTGGGTCAGACGGTTCTGCTGGTGGCGGCGCTGGGCGCCCTGATGGCGCTGCTCGGCAACATGCTGTTCGGGCCGGCGGCCGTCTTGTGGTTCATCGCGGCGGGCGCCTTCATGCTGCTGCTGGGGCCGTCGGTGCCCACCGGCTTGGTGCTGGCGATCAACCGGGCGCGGCCGATCCCGCCGGGATTGCTGCCCGAACTGCATGCGGTGGTCGCCGAATTGTCGCGCCGCGCCGGGCTGAAGGCGGCGCCGCGCCTTTACTACCTGCCCAGCGCGACCGCCAACGCCTTCACCACGGGCGGCAAGGGCGAGGCGGCGATCGCCTTGAGCGACGGCATGCTGCGCCTGCTCGACGCGCGCGAGATGGTCGGCGTGCTGGCCCACGAGATCGCCCATCTGCGCAACAACGACCTGTTCGTTCTGCAAATCGGCGGCGCGCTGACCCGGATGACCATCGGGCTGGCGTGGTTCGGGTTGATCATGCTGCTGCTCGCCCTGCCCGCCGTGCTGGCCGGCGCGGCCGATGTCTCGTTGGCCGGCGCCTTCCTTCTGGCGGTGGCGCCCTGGGCGGGCGGGCTGTTGCTGATGGCGCTGTCGCGCACCCGCGAATTCGACGCCGATCTCGACGCGGCGACGCTGACCGGCGACCCCACCGGTCTGGCCGCCGCCCTGCGAAAGCTGGAGGACGTGCGCGGCGATCCCTGGCTGAAGCTGATCTTCCCCGGCCGGGGCGGCGGCGAGCCCGACCTGATGCGCAGCCATCCCCCGACCGGCGAGCGCATCCAGCGCCTGCTCGCCCTGTCGCCCGAGCCGCTGATGCCGCGCCTCTCGCTGCCGCCGGCCTTCTTCGGCTGGCCATAATTGTCACGCGATACGGGTTCCGCTGAGCGTAAGAGGTGGTTACGATCACGGTTGAGTTCGCGTCCGAGTGCGCCTACATTAATCGTGTTGAGGGGTGTGTGGAGGTGGAACCGCTACCCACGCGCCAAAGACGCCGAAAGGCGGAACGGCAGGCCTCACGGCCAAGAGATCGCGCTTTGCAACGCGCCTCACACCCTTTCAAGAGCCTCGGAGCGATCCGGGGCTCTTGTCGTTTGGGGCCTCTTCCTTCCTCAGACACGGTGGAGCCGCGGCGGGTTGGCCCCAAGCCGATTGGCGACCGTGGCCGGGGAGATGCTGTAGGCGCTCCTGACCCTGTAACACCCGTCCGCGGAAGGGCTGATCGCAATCGCCACCAGGACGTGCGCTTGACCAGCCCCATCGGATACCGCCCTGACGAAGTAGAAATTGGGAATGTCGAATCCGTCGTGGCCGACATAATCCGGCGCGTCAAGCACGGATCGTAACGCGCGCATGACCAAGGCATAGTCCGTGGGGTGGTCTTGGGCGATATGTTGATGCGCGAGCGCGGACAACTTTGCGCGGCCCTCCACGAGGGTGCGGCCCAAGGCCTTGTTGACGAGATCGACCGGAACGGCGCCAAGCTTAATGGCCTTGTATTGCTGTCGCTGGACAATGGTTTGTGAATTGGAAAATTTGGTCGTCATTAAATAGCTTTCTTCCAGAATTAGATAACATAATTTCGCGCGTTAATACGAGCGATATTTGAGTGAATATTATAAACGAGACGCAATCTGGCAGTCAACATAGGGTTGCGGAAAAGCAAGGGCGAACACGATAACCTCAGGCGGGCCGGATGCCCGGCTGGCCATAATTCCCGGTTGGCCCGGCGGGCGGGGTT
>JADFZP010000112.1:0-2786 GCA_015232485.1 Alphaproteobacteria bacterium | reverse complement strand
GGCGGGCCGGATGCCCGGCTGGCCATAATTCCCGGTTGGCCCGGCGGGCGGGGTTCCGTATCCTTCCCCTGAGGCTGGGAGGTCGATTGATGGGGCGCTTCGGAACGGGGCAGGCGGTCAGGCGGGTCGAGGATGTCCGGCTGCTGACCGGGCGCGGGCGCTACACCGACGATATCGCGCCGGCCGGGCAGGTCATGTCGTGCGTGCTGCGCTCGCCGCATGCCCATGCCGAGATCCGCCGCGTCGCGATCGAGGCGGCGCTGGCGGCGCCGGGCGTGCTGGGGGTGTTCACCGCCGCCGATCTGGCCGCCGAGGGCGTCAACACGGTGCCCACCATCTATCGCCCGCCCAACCGCGACGGCTCGGTGATGAGGGTGCCGCCGCGCGAGGCGCTGGCCTCGATTCGGGTGCGCCATGTCGGCGAGCCGGTGGCCTTCGTGGTGGCCGAAACGCTGGATCAGGCGCGCGACGCCGCCGAATTGATCGAGATCGATTGGGAGCCGCTGCCGGCCATCGCCGAGATCGCCGACGCGGTGGCGCCCGGCGCCCCGGCCGGGTGGCCCGAGGCGCCCGGCAATGTCTGCTTCGATTGGGAAACCGGCGACGAGGCGGCCACCGACCGGGCCTTCACGGCGGCGGCCAAGGTGGTGGCGCTCGACCTCGTCAACAACCGCTTGGCGCCCACGCCGCTTGAGGCGCGCGGCGCGATCGGCGAGATCGACGCCGATGGCAAGCTGACCCTGACCACCGGCAGCCAGGGCTCGCACGATCTGCATGGCTGGCTGTGCGAGAAGGTGTTCCGCATTCCGCCCGAGCGGCTGCGGGTGGTGTCCCCCGATGTCGGCGGCGGCTTCGGCATGCGGCTGTCGCTGTTCCCCGAGCACATCCTGGTGCTGTTCGCGGCGCGTCGTCTGGGGCGGCCGGTCAAATGGATCGCCGACCGCTCGGAAGCCTTCCTCGCCGACACCCATGGCCGCGACAACCTGACCCATGCCGAGATCGCGCTGGACGGAAACGGCCGGTTCCTGGCGGTGCGGGTGGCGATCCTGGCCAATATGGGGGCCTATCTCTCGCAATTCGCGGCCTTCGTGCCGACCCGCGCCGGCGCCTCGATGCATGTCGGGGTATACGACATCCCCGCCGCCTATGTGCGGGTCAAGGGCGTGATGACCAACACCACCCCGGTGGACGCCTATCGCGGCGCCGGCCGGCCCGAGGCGGCCTACACGCTGGAACGGCTGGTCGACGCGGCGGCGCGGGCGTTGGGCTTGTCGCCCGACGAGATCCGGCGCCGCAACTTCATTCCGGCGGCGCGCATGCCCTTCGCCACGGCGCTTGGCCAGACCTATGACGGCGGCGAGTTCGCGCGGGTCATGGCGGCGGCGATGGCGCGGGCCGGCTGGTCCGATTTCGCGTCCCGCCGCACCGAGGCCGCGACGCGCGGCCGGCTGCGCGGCATCGGCATGTCGACCTATATCGAGGTGTGCGGCGGCGGCAGCGGCGAGAACGCCGAAATCCGCTTCGACGCCGAGGGGCTCGCCACCGTGCTGATCGGCACCCAATCGACCGGCCAGGGCCACGAGACCGCCTATGCCCAGATCGTCGCCGCCGAATTCGGCCTAGGCGTCGAGCGGGTGCGCGTCATGCAGGGCGACACCGACCTGATCGCGCGAGGCAACGGCACCAGCGGCTCGCGCTCGCTGCCGATCGGCGGCCCGGCGCTGGCCTGCGCGGCCGAAAAGACGATGTCCAAGGCGCGCGCCATGGCCGCCCAGGCCCTGGGCGCCCTGCCGGGCGAATTGACCTACGCCGCCGGGACGTTCACGGTGGCCGGCACCAACCGCTTCGTCACGCTGGGCGATCTGGCGCGCGAGCCGGGCGGGCTGTCGGGGGCCGGGTATTGGAAGCCGGCCGCGCCGACCTTCCCCAATGGCTGCCACATCTGCGAGGTCGAGATCGATCCCGAGACCGGCGAGACCGCGATCTTGCGCTACACCGTGGTCGATGATTTCGGCGTGGTGATGAACCCGCCGCTGCTGGCCGGGCAGGTGTATGGCGGCATCGCCCAGGGCATCGGCCAGGCGCTGCACGAGCGCGTGGTCTACGATCGCCAGTCGGCGCAGCTTCTGTCGGGGACGCTGCTCGACTACGCCCTGCCGCGCGCCTCGGACCTGCCCGCCTTCGACTTCGCCACCGAGAACGTGCCCTGCGCCAGCAATCCGATGGGCGTCAAGGGAGCCGGCGAGGCCGGCGCGATAGGGGCCTGCCCCGCCGTCATCAACGCCTTGCTGGACGCGCTGGCGCCCGTGGGCGTCCGCCACATCGACATGCCCGCCACGCCGATGCGCGTGTGGCGGGCCATCCGCGACGCGAAAGGGAATAGTCAATGAACCGCGAACAACTGCTCGACGAGGTCGTCCGCTTGGCGCGCGAGGCTGGCGAAGCGATCCTCGAAATCTATCGCGGCGACATCGCGGTGCGCGCCAAGGACGATTCCTCGCCCGTCACCCTGGCCGACGAGCGCGCCGAGGCGCTGATCCTGGCCGGGCTGGCCGAACTGACCCCCGACATCCCGGTGATCGCCGAGGAACTGGCGGCCGCCGGCAATCTTCCCGACCTGACCGCCGGCCGCCCCTTCTGGCTGGTCGACCCGCTGGACGGCACCAAGGAATTCATCAAGCGCAATGGCGAGTTCACCGTCAACGTGGCGCTGATCGAGAACGGCGAGCCGGTGCTGGGCGTCGTCCTGGCCCCCGCCATCGGCCGCCTGTTCGCCGCCCGCGGGC
>JADFZP010000111.1 GCA_015232485.1 Alphaproteobacteria bacterium | reverse complement strand
GCCCCGGCGCGGATCAGGCCGGCCAGCCGACGCGGCACGCCGCCCAGGAACTGCTCGCCGACCAGCCGGCGCATGTCGGCGGTGGTGCGCGCCATGCTGCCGAAGGTGTCGAGCACGATCACCACCAACACGGCGACCATCGCGCCGGCCGCCAGACCGGCCGCCGTGTTGGGCAGCAGCTTGGGAAAGGCGGGATAAAGCGGCGCCTGGGCCGGGTCGATCACCCGCACCTGGCCGATCGCGGCGGCGCGCGACAACTCGACGTCGAGCAGGCGGTTGCGCAGCGCCGAGGCCTCTTGCGGGTCGATCTGGGACTGGCGGCGGCCGATCTCGCGCTTCAGATGCTCGGTCAGCTTGCCCGCCGCCTCGTCCACCGTCTGGTGGATGCGCGCCACATAGGCCTCGGCCAGGGTGTTGGCGATCAGCGCCGCCGCGGCCGGGTTGTCGGCCGACGCGGTGATTTGCAGGATGAACGAGCCCTCGACCAAGCGGACCGCGACCGATCGCTGGATGTCGGTCACCGCCTCGTCATAGGGCGAGGGGTCGACGTGCTCACCGTAATTGATCATATGATAAGCGACGCGCAACTGGTGCATCACCCCGCCGACCAGTCGCGCGATCCAGCCCGGTTCGGGCTGGGCCTCGCCCTCGCCGCCGCCCTCGGCGGCGCTCCGCTCGACCAGCTTCTCCAAGGTGAGTTCGGCCACCGGGCGGCTGATCAGATACTCGATGTGGGTCTGCATCATCAGACCGGCGGGGTTCGATCCACCCTGCTGGAAGCGCTCGGAAAATGACAGCTCGGCATGGGTGGGCAGCACGGTGACGCCGGCGGTGGCGCGGTATTGCGGCCCGATCAGCAGAAGCAGCAGGCTGAAGGCGGCCGACACCAGGCCGACGCCCAGGGTGACGGCGATCACCAGCCGCCGGTATTGAACGAGGAGTTCGAGATAATGACGGATGGGCATCGGCGGCCTTTCGGATTAGGCGACGAGCGAACGCTCGGTGAAATACCGTTCGATCAGATAGCGGTGCAGCGGCGAGTGCGGCGTGTAGCGAAGCGTGCATAGCCAGCGGCGCGGCGCGGCGCCGTCTCCGCCCGTCTCGCAAATTTCGACGGGCACGCCGGTGCAGCGGGCGCATTTGGCGACCGGACGGAAGCGCCAGCGCCGCCGCAGCAAAAGCCCATACGAGCGGTCGAGCGAGAGCGGGCTTTCGCTTTCGACTTGCACATACTCGCCGTCGATATGGACCAGGGTCAGCGGTTGGCCGCTTTCGCCGGGCAGATCGATCATCGCCTCGCCGCGCCAGGTTTGGCCGCCACGGAAGCGGCGCATCGCCACGCGGCCCGTCCAGCGCAGCACCGAAAGCCCGGTCAGCCCCAGGAACAACACCTCCTGGACCAGCGAGACGGGGCGTCGGCACAGCATGGCGTTGACGCGGGCGCGGATCGCCTTGTCCGCCGAGTGGGGCATCAGCGCCTGGGTGTAGCCGACCAGCCCCGGCGTGACCTTGAAGCGCAGGTCGTAGCCGGGAATCGACTGGCGCCAGATGGCGGCGATGCCGGGCCGCACCGGGCGCGGCCCCAGCAGGTTCATGTCGCCCCTCAGCACGTTGAACAACTGCGGCAACTCGTCCAGACGGGTGTCGCGCAGATGCTTGCCGATCGGCGTCTCGAGGTTGGTGCCGGCCGGCAGCACCTTGTCCTTGGTCATTTGCGCCGCCTCGGCGCGCAGCGTTTGGAACTTCAGGATGTGGAACGGCTTCTGGTCGAGCCCCAGCCGCGCGCCGCGATAGATCACGTTGCGCGGACCCTGGGCGAGCGCCAGGACCAGCGCGATCAGGCTCATCAACGGCAGGGTGAACAGGATCAGGGGAACCGCCAGGCACAGGTTCCAGACCCGATAGGCGCGCCGATCCTTCGGCACATAGCCGCTCATCGTCAGGAAGCGGGGCACGGTGAAGCCGTGCGTGGCCGGCCGCTCGGGAGTCGGAGCGAGGGCATCGGCGCCTTCGATCGCGCGGTTCGCTCGGACTGGTTTCGTCATGGCACGCCTCGCTGTCCAGAGGGGCTAATCGGAGGTGAGAAGACTGAGGTCGCGCGACCTGGAGTCGCCGTCGACCCTGACTTCCAGGACGTCGCCGGGCATCAGGAGCGTGTCGCCTTTGGCGACCAAAACCTCGCCGCGGCGGGTGATGGTGAAGCCGATGTCGCTACGGGCGAAGGCGAGGTCGGCGGGATTGACGCTGGAAAACGCGCCAAGCTGGGCCAGGGCGCCCTCGGCGCGGGCGCGGCTGCGCTCGATTTCAAGGTCGACGACGCGGCGCTCGTCGAGCAGGCGGCGACGGCGGTCGTCGTCCAGCGTCTGGGCGCGGCGCTCCAGCTCGACCATCTGCTGCTTGGCCCGCGACAGGAAGGCCGAGGCCTGGAAGCGGTCGCCCTCGGCGTCGGCCAACACGCGCCGCAGATCGAGCAGCCGGCCGCTGGTGGCGAGGCCCCGCTCGGCGAGTCCGCTGATCTTGTCGACCTCGACGCGCACCAGATCGGCCTGGGTGCCCAGCGCGCGGATCTGCTTTTCCAGCGCGGTGATCTCTTCCTTGAACTGATCGCGCTGGGCGTTCAGCGACCGCACCTGATTGGCCATCTGCTTGCGTTCGCTGGCCAGCAAGGCGACCTCGCGGGCCATCGCGTCGCGCACGCCGTCGGATTGGGCGATCGCCGACAGCTCGGCCGGCAAGGCGATGTCGCCGCCCTCCAGCGCCGCCTCCAAGGCCGCGCGCCTCACCATATTGTTGCGCAACTCGGCCTTGGCGACACGCAGGTCGCGCTCGGCGCTGGCCATGCCGATCGCCTGGTCGTAGGGAAGCTGGCGCAAGGTGGGCGTACCGCCCGCCTTGGCGAAGGCTTCGAGCGCCGAGAGGCCCGGCGCGAACACGAATTCGCCGGGGATCGCCACGTCGCCGATCACGAAGACCGGGCGGAACGCCGCCACGTCGACCACCACCTGCGCCTGGTAATCAAGCAGGCCCGACAGCTTGGCCGACAGATCGGCCTCGACCTCGCCGCGCGTGCGGCCGCCGGCCATCACCTCGCCGACCAGCGGCAGGCGGATGGCCTGGTCCTGACCGATGCGGAAATTGCCGGTGAGGTCGGCCCGGCCGAACACCATCACCGAAAGGGAGTCGCCGACCGCCAAGCGATAGGGCTCGGCGGCGCCGGCCGGAACAGCGGCAAGCAGGGCCAGGGCGAGAATGCGAAATCTCATGCGGGTACGCTCCGATGGCGGGCGACGGATTCGAACAGGCGGGCATGCGCCTCGACCGCCGGGCCGATGGCGAAGGGCGCGGCCCGGTCGGGACCGGCGCGGCGGAAGGCGTCGGCCATCGATGGCTCGGTCGCCATGCGCCGCATGCCCTGGGCGAGCGCCTCGGGATCGTGGGGCTTGACCAGCAGGCCGCAGCGGCCGCCGTCCAGGATGATGCGCGGCCCCACGGGGCAATCGGCGGCGACCACCGGCAGGCCGGCCGACAGCGCCTCGATCAGCACGTTGCCAAAGCCCTCGCGGCGCGAGGCCAGCACGAAGATGGCGCCCTTGCCGAACGAGACCACCGGATCGCGCACAAAGCCGGGCATCCGCAGCCGCGCAGCCACCCCCAGGCGGCGGCCGAGATCCTCCAAGGCGGCGCGCTCGGGGCCGTCGCCGAAGATGGTCAGGCGAGCCAATGGTTGGTCGCGCAGCAGGCGGGCGAAGGCCTCGATCAGGATGTCGAAGCCCTTCTCGCGGGTCAGCCGGCCGGCCGAAACGAACACCGGGTCGCCCTCGGCGGCGGCGATTGGAGGGCTGGCGGGAACGGCCTCGCCGACCAGCGGATTGGGCACCGCGACGACCGGCAAGGTGGGCAGGTCGAGCAGGCGGCACAACTCGGCGCCGATCTCGGGCACCGGCACGGCCAGCGCGGCGGCGCCCGGATACAGCCAGCGCATCAACATGGCGCGCAAGGGCCGCATCTTGGCGTCGCCGAGATAGGCGGCCGGCGGGGTGTGCTCGCTGATCACCACCGGCGGCGGCCGGCGCATCAGCCGGCAGGCGGCCAAGCTGGCCAGATTGGCCGCGTTGGTGCCGGCATAGACCAGATCGGCCTCGCCGAACAGGCGGGCCAGGGTGAAAGGCAGCCGTCGCGCCGGCCGGCCCTCCAGATCGCAGATCGCCACGTCGGCCGGCACCTCGGCCAGCAGGCTTCCCCGGCGCGTGAACAGGACCAGCCCCGGCGCGAAACGGTCGCGGTCGAGATGGGCGAGCAGGTTGGTGACGATCCGCTCGACCCCACCCGCCTCGAGGTGTGGCAAGACGAATAGAACGCGCGCTCGCGTGCGGTTGAAGCTCTCATGCATGTGCGGTTGAACTCGCCCTGGCCCCGGATTTCGGAACGGACGATAACAGCGCCATCGATCCGGGCGGTACGTAGCGAGAGGACGACCCGACGTGGCATTCGCGCCGATTTTTGGGCGATCCGAACCCGGGCAACCCTTTGGGAGGGGGGCCGGACGAAAGTGGCGTAACGGCTTTCGGAGGCGATCGGCGCGAATGTTTCCTATATGGTTCGGGATCGCTCCACAGGAGATCCGATGGACCCCTTCGATCCCGAGGATCGGCTTCCCGATCGGCGAAAAATCAGCCGAAGGGCGTCGCTCGGCCTGATCGTCGGCTTAAGCGCGCTGCTGTGGTTGATGATCATCCTGGCCATCTGGGCGGCCTGAAGCCCCCGGCGCGCGCGCACCGGGGGCCAAAGGCTCGGTTCCGATCGGATCAGAAGGCGAGGTCCCACGAGATGGTGCCGTTGGTCAGCAACTCGACCTGGCCGTTCCACTTGTAGGTCTTGCCCGACTCGGTGTCCGCCGCCGGCGCGTCGTACTTCTGGCCGTTGACCAGCACGTAATCGACCCACAGGTTGCGGTCGGCCGTCTTGCTGCCGCCGTAGAGATCGTTCAGGAACGAAATCTCCAGTTCGGACGGCTTCGACGAGGCGTCGACGTGGAACTTGTAGTCGGCCCAGCTCTTGCCATGCTGGTTGGTCACGGTGACCTCGCCAATCTTGGCGTCGTCCAGCGCCACCGCCATCTTGGCGCCGCCGTTATAGAGGTCGGCCGAGGCTCGCACGACGATGTCGATCGGGAAGGTCGTCGGGCTGGGCGGGGGCGTGGTGGTCCCGCCGCCATCGGTGCCGCCATTGGCCAGCGCGTCGGCGATCATGGTGCGCCCCGCCGACTCCGAAACCAGAGGGTTGGTGCCGATCACCGGCTTGATGCCGAGCGCGGCGTATTCGCCACTGACCACGATCGCGGCACCGTCGGTGTCGGTCACCGTGTTGTTGCGGATGTTGAAATTGCGCACGACGTTGCCGTTGTCGGGGATCGACAACAGGTCGATGTCGCTCCGCGTGGTGCCGTTGCCCGTGTCGACGATGATGTTGTTCTCGATCGTCAGCAGGTCGGTGGGGCCGCGCATGTGGTCGGCGTAATACGAGATGCCGCTTTTGCCCGTGCCGTCGATCAGATTGCCGCGCACGAGGCCCGAGCTGCGCACCGAGATGGCGTTGCCATCGGTGCTGTTGGTGACGTGGTTGCCCTCGATGTGGAAGTCCGAGGACTGCACGTAGATCCCGTGATAGAGGCCGCTGGAACCGGCGGTCCCGGTGGTGTCGATGTGGTTGCCGATCACCTTCAGGCCGAAATGGTCGACGCCATCCTCATAGCGCTGGCCGACCGCGATGCCATCGCGGGTGGTGTTGGTGATCGTGTTGTCGGCGATGGTGACGTCCGTGGTCGACCCCGACGTGCTGAGGCGGATACCAGTGCCCGAGATGTTGTCGATAGTCGAGTTTTCGATGCGGACGTTGTCGACATTCCTGAGGAAGATGCCGTCGCCACTGACGTTCTTGATCGTGACGTTGCGGATCAGCGTGTTGTCCCACTGATGCCCGTCGAGACGCAAGGTGTTGGAGATTACCAGGTTCTCGATGACGCGATCATATCCGGCAGTCGAAGTGGTCATTGATCCCTCTGTCTTTTGTTTCGCCTGTATTGACGTATGACGAAAGGGATAATGGGTCCAATCGATGAAGGTACCGTTAACGAGGTAGTTAACAAGACCTTGCCATATCACTGTCGAGGCATACACTGCAGTATATATGGAGCGCATGGTCCTACGAATTAGTGTTAATGATTCACGATGTTGTTCAATGATACTCGAACGTGCCCGCCATCGGGCGGATCAAACGGATGACCTCGGCCATAGAACGGAGAAATCGAATTAGCCTCGAAGAGAAGTTGTGTGGACGGCGTCCGGGCCGCTAAACAGTTAAACGACGCCCACGGACGGGAAGCCACGCTCCATGACTAAAGTCAGCAAGGCCACCTCTACAAATGCCGTCTCCGCTATGGCCGTACGAGACTATATCAAAGGCAATTTTCTTTTCGGGAATGATGGCGGCATTTCCGACGAAACCTCCCTTTTGGAAGCCGGCGTGCTCGATTCCACGGGCGTGATGGAGCTTGTCGCCTTCCTCGAAGAGCGCTTCGCCATCACCATCCGCGACCAGGACTTGGTGCCCGACAACCTGGATTCGATCCGACAAATCGCCGCCCTGGTGGACCGCCGCCTCGAAGCCTGAGGGGCGCCCATGATCCTGGTCCACGATTTCCTGACGGCCAGCGCCGCCCGCTTTCCCCAACGCGCCGCCCTGATCCGCGACGGCCGCCGCGTAAGCTTCGCCGAGCTGGACCGCGACAGCGACCAGCTCGCCGCCGCCTTTCAGGACTGGGGCCTGACGCGCGGCGAGCGCGTGCTGTCGTTTCTGGAAAACTCGGTCGAGATGGTCATCGCCCTGTTCGCCACCTGGAAGGCGGGCGGCGTGTTCGTGCCGGTCCATCCCGCCACCAAGGCGGACAAGCTGGCCTACATGCTGAACGATTGCGGCGTGCGCTGGATGGTGACCGAACCCGCCCTGGCCGGCGTGGCCGAAGAGGTGGCGGCGCAGTCGCCCGCCCTGGCCGGCGTGCTGTGGACCGGGGAACGGCGCGCGGGCGCCCAGCGGGCGGAAAGCCTGGACGACGTGCTGCGCGGGCCCCATCGGGCGCCGGCCGATCCGGGGCTGATCGACAACGACCTGTGCGTCATCATCTACACCTCGGGCTCGACCGGCCTGCCCAAGGGCGTGATGCTGACCCACGCCAACATGGCCAACACCGCCCGTTCGATCTCGACCTATCTGGGCAACGTGCCCGAGGACGTGGTGATCTGCGTTCTGCCGCTGAGCTTCGATTACGGCCTGTACCAAGTGGTGACCGGGGCGCTAATCGGCTTTTCGGTGGTGCTGGAGAAGTCCTTCGCCTACCCGTGGGAAACCATGCGCCGCATGGCCGAGGAGCGGGTCACGGGCCTGCCCGGCGTGCCCACCATCTTCGCCCGCCTGCTCCAGATGGCGCCCTTCGAGGGGTTGGACCTGGGCTGCCTGCGCTACATGACCAATACCGCGGCCACCCTGCCGCTGGCCCATCTCCGCCGGTTGGGCGAGCTGTTTCCGGCCACCCGGATCTTCTCGATGTACGGCTTGACCGAATGCACGCGGGTCAGTTGGCTGCCCCCCGAGCGCCTGGCCGAGAAGGCCGGCTCGGTCGGCCGGGCCATCCCCAACGGCGAGGTCTGGGTGGCCGGCGAGGACGGCGCCCCCCTGCCGCCCGGCGAGGTCGGCGAATTGGTGATCCGGGGCGCCCATGTCATGCGCGGCTATTGGGGCAAGCCGGCCGAAACCGCCCGCGCCCTGCGCGACGGGACCATCCAGGGCGAGAAGGTCCTTCATTCCGGCGACCTGTTCCGGATGGACGCCGAGGGCTTCCTTTATTTCGTCGGCCGGCGCGACGACGTCTTCAAATGCCGCGGCCACAAGGTCAGCCCCAAGGAGGTCGAGGACATCCTTTACGAGCTTGAGGATGTCGCCGAGGCCGCCGTGATCGCCGTCGACCACCCGCTCGACGGCAAGGCGGTCAAGGCCTTCGTGGCGCGCCGCCAGGGGAGCGCGCTGACCGAGGACGAACTGCGCCGCCACTGCCGCGCCCGCCTCGAACCCCATTTGGTGCCGCGTTTTTTCGAACTGGTCGCCGAATTGCCCAAGACCGACACCGGCAAGATCCGCAAGGGCAACCCGCGACGGGCCGGCTAGGCGCGCCGACCAATTGAATTAGTCTCGAAGAGAAGTTGTGCCGATAGCCGGTTGGCCGCTACACAAGTCACTCATATTCATCGGCAAGGGAAACAACATTCCATGACGAATGTCAGCAAGACCGCCACCACCAACGTTGCGGGTCCTGTGCGGGACTATATAACCGCCAATTTTCTTTTTGGGAATGATAGCGGTATTTCGGATGAAAAGTCTCTTTTGGAGGCCGGCGTACTCGACTCCACCGGCGTGATGGAACTTGTCGCCTTCCTCGAGGAGCGCTTCGCCATCACCATCCGCGATGAGGATCTGGTGCCCGAGAACTTGGACTCGATCCGCCAAATCGCCGCCCTGGTGGATCGCCGCCTCGCCGGCTGAAGGGGTCATCGATGATACTGGTCCACGATTTCCTGGGCGCCAGCGCGGCCCGCTTCCCCCAGCGCGCCGCCCTGGTCTGCGACGGCCGCCGCGTGAGCTTCGCCGATCTGGACCGCGACAGCGACCGGCTCGCCGCCGCCTTTCAGGACTGGGGCCTGGGGCGCGGCGAGCGGGTGCTGTCGTTTCTGGAAAACTCGGTCGAGATGGTCATCGCCCTGTTCGCCACCT
>JADFZP010000110.1 GCA_015232485.1 Alphaproteobacteria bacterium | reverse complement strand
ACAGCGTCACTTACCAGCCTTGAACCCGCTAGAATTCAGCAAGTAGCCTTCCGGAACCTGGGCGACCAACCCGCATTCGGCGGCAAGGGACAGGATCGTGGCGAGGCGATCCGCGGTCACCGTCGGGTGCCAAGCCTCGCCGATCAGGTGTGATAGGCCGGTTTCCTCGATTGCCAGCCGCAGTCGCTGGTTCTGGCCGTCGAAGCGGTTGACAGCCGTGGCGAAGTGCTGGCTGATGACCAGCGCCTCGAGGAGATACCGGGCCGCCTCGACAATCGGCGCGTCCGCCAGCGCGAAAAACCGCTGGCTCAGGTGATAGAGAGACAGACGAGCGGCACCGCCCAGCCTGATTTCCGGGGTGTCCGCCGACAGGCAGCCCGCGAAGCTGGCGCAGACCGACAGCGCGTGAAGACAAGCAGCCGCCAGACCGGCGCTGGAGTCGGACTGTTCAAGGATCGCTTCCGTCAGGGCGAACGGCGTCGGTATGGAGCCTTGGCGGCAGCCGTCGAGGTAGGCTTCCAGATTCGCCGCTTGGGCTGCCAACGGGGCCAGCGCATCCTTGATGTCGCTGATTTCGGCGAGCGGAAGGCCGCTGGACCGCAATTCGGCGACGAAGCGGTCGGCGAGTTCGTCGGTCTGCGACAAGCCGCCCAGCACATGGCGCTCGCACCAGGACAGCAGGCTCTCCAGAGCCAGGCGTTGGACCTGTCGAACCTGAAGCACAACCCACGTCCGGTGGGCGGGGCCGAGGGTGGCGGGCAGAGCGTAGGCCGGTCCCTCGTCGCACCGGCACAAGAACATGCCCCGGCGGATGTCGTCGGGTGAGCGCGGGGCCGGACCGTTGGCCAAATAGAGCCGGGCGAGGGCGAGGGTGCTGCTCCGCTTTCCGATCAGGGTCTTGTAGTCGCCGACTGCCTCTTCGGAAAACAGCGCCGATTGGAACGCGTCGCGCTCGGCTGGGCCGACTACGTCGGGACCCCACAGCGACCACAGAGCGCGGGCGTCGTCCTCGTGTGCCGTGACCTCGTCGAGTGTCGCCAGCAGGTGATCGTAACGTGGCCAGTCCCCTTGCAGGCGTACGTCAAGTCCCTTTGCGAGGTCGATGCCGCGTCCGACCGTCCGCAGGAACCCACCCTTACCGGGAACCGGCATCAAGAAGCCGAGGCCAGTGACAGTCTTGCTGGCCGGGCCATACCACAGGGCGGCCGCGAGGCTGGTGCTCGTGGTGATCCGCTTCCACGCCTTGAACGTAAGCGGCACGCCCGGGCTACCTTGCGGGGGCTCTGCCAGCTTGCCGGGAATGCCCGGCCAGTCCGCAAGGCGGGCTCCCCAGGTGAACAATATTTCGACGCGTTCGCGGAACGACGTCATCAGCCGACTGTCCGGTTCATGGATGCCGCGCTGGACGCAGAGGGCGTGGAACTTCCAGAATATCCAGCACAGCAGCGTGAAGGGGGCGATGTGGTTGGTGACGTTGTTGGTCGAGGGGATCGCCTCGGCCATCATTGCTAGGTTGGTCTGGCGCAGGCCGAGAAAGTCGACACCCTTGTTCTCGCCGCCGGGTCGGGCAAGAAAGAATGCGGTGCGGGGAAGCTCGATCGTCATGGCGCAGTGTTCAAAGTAAACTTCTGGCATTGGACGCAATATCCGATTCGCTCGCGCCGGTAGGCCGCCGCTTCCTGGGGAGCAAACCGAAACCAGTCGAAGGCGCAACCGACGAAGCCGGCGGGGGCCGCCCGGACCTGGTTAAGCGGCATGGGGCCGGTCAACCGTTCGAGCAGCTTGCGTCCAAGCGGTGTTGAGAGCGCCGGCCAATTCGCCGGAATCTCGACACCGCGGGTCGCAAGGTCGAGGGCGTCGGCCAGCTGCTGACGGCGGGAGGGAGTCGCCAGAATCTGGTGTAGTTCGCACGGGAGGTCGAGGCTTGCGGCGTCGCCGGCCAGGGCGGCGGCGAACCCGATTCCGGTGTCTGGAAACAGGCAGCGGCTGGCGTGTTCGCGATCGACCGGATTGCGATAAAACCGCTCCCAGCGCTCGTGCAGGTCCGATGCAACCTTCAGCCTGGTCTCCGAACCTGGGGTCAGGGCCAACGTCGTCGCCGCCGCCGTGATCACGTGCTGCTGCAGCGCCGCCATGCTCTCCAGATGCGCTCGGCCGAAATGACAGGCATCGACCAGCCACGACTGCATAAACGCAAAGGCCCCGTCCTGGTCGCCGAGCCGATGTAGCCGGTAGGCCATGCCCACTTCCAGCATCATGGTCAGCAGCCCGTCGCGCGCCTCGGATGAGGCGGCCGGATCAGCGATCATCGCCCGGATCCACTCTTCGAACTTGGCCAAATGGTCGGTGAGCTGATCATGTGGCTCGTCGGACGGGCTCTCGGCGTATTCCTCGGTTACGCGCGGCCCAGGCCGGCCGTCGCCGGGATGGCCGCCTCTGGTGCCGTGCCCCAGCAGCGCTCGGCGCAGCTGGGCGAGCGCGGCGTTAAACTGGTTTTCGCTCCCGTGTCCGGCTTGGAGGATTCCCCGGAGCGCAGACTCGCCGTTCGCCGCCGTCGATGGCGCAAGCTCATCGATCGAGACGCTGACCACTGGGGCGCCGTCGCTTTCCGAAACAGTCTTTCCGCCGGTAACCGGCAGATTGAACAACCTGATGTGCTGGTCAGCGAAGATGCTGAGGTAATCGAGAAGCGCCTGGACGTCGTCGTCGCTGCCCTCGCGCCGCATCAGGCGCGCCAACGCGCTGGCTGTCAGTCGGCGTCGGCCGCCGATACCGAGCAGCATGTCGTTGTGGACCCATCCTCTCGCCCGCCGCTCACCGAGCTCCAGAGTCAGCTGCAGCGCGGGTGCCTGGGCGAAGGCTTCGAGGGACGCATCACGAACGGTGAATATCCCAGCCGCGTCAACAGGAATTTCGAGCCTGCAGCTGAGGCCGTCCGCCTGCGTCAGTGTCCCTCGCCACGTACCAGTTGCCGGGGAAGCCGTAATCAGTTTCCCATTCAGTTGGTCGGCGCGGTTCCGGTCGAAGGCGGCGTAGACGAGTTCGAGCCCGCCCAGGCCCGACGGCAACCGCTCCTGCGGAGCGAAGGCGGGCGCGGCGGCGGTCAACCATTCGAGCGGGCCCGGCTCGGGCCCCAGGAGCCGCAGGACGCCCAGCTCAACGTTGTCGGTGGTGGTGAGCGCTTTCCGGGTGGCGTTGAAGCTGCCGGTGAAAATGGCGCGGCCTCCGGCCAGGTCGAACTCGTACAGCTTGGCGTGCGCGAACCGTGTGTCCTGGTCGGCGGGGCGGACGGGGGCCACCGGGCTGGACCAGCTGGCTGCGGCCGCGAACGGAAACGGGCTCACCTCGCCGGTGGTCACTGCCACCGCCGCCCTGGGAGCCTTCAGGCTCGCCAGTATCCGGGCAACGGCCTCGCCATCCTGGTCGTGGTAGGGAGACATCACCGTCACTTGGCGGCAGGGTCCGTGCGGTTCCAGCAGCCCGGCAAGCTGGTTGACCGCCGACGACCTCAGGGAATGAACTAGCCGGACCGGGCTGCCGGGGGGATCGCCGCCACGTTCCGCAACCGTCCGAGCATAACCGATAAACTGGTCCACCCACTCTGTTTGCGCGAAACGGATGTCGCTTCGACCGCGCAACGTATCAAGGAAGTCGGCGAACTGTCCAAAAACGGCGGCGTCATCCGCTGGCCGAAATGCCTCAAACACCTCGAGATTCCTGCCATGCCCGCCGAAAGTTAGATTGCCACTGCCGACGAGCAGAAGATCGCCAAGTTCTCTGCCGGCGAGGTAAATGCATTTCGAATGGAACACGCCCTTGGGCAGGGCGGCGGGAATGATGCGGTATTCATGCCCAACCCGCATCGACCGACGCTCAAGCAGGGACGCCCTATATCCTTCCGCATCGGCGATCACCCAAATATCGTCACACCCGCCGCGGACCAGCGGACGGAGCACCTCCGATTCGAAATAGCTGAGGCTGAGCGTGAAGGTGGTAAACAGCGCATGCTTCCACGGCCCTGCTTCGAAGATCTCGGACAGGCGCACAGGGCTTTTGGCTTCGACGGGCGCAAGGGGGGATTGTGGAGAGATTGCCAGCCATCCGCTTTCAAGCATTCGAAGGACAGAGTCGACCGGACGCGCAGGGGGCGGAACCTGAGGTGGTGAATGGTCCGGTCGCCGACCGCAATGCGCCTTCGTGGCGCAGCTTACCACAAAGAGAGAGTGCCTCGCCACCCGATCGAGGCGGCCGCAGGGCCTCGACACCTCCGGTAGTTGTCGGTATCCTCTCTTTACGGTATGTGTTGCGCTTGACGCCACACGGGGGAAAATATGGCCAAGAAAATGCTGCGGCCGAGCTTCGTCCTGGCCTTGGTCGGATTTTCCTGGCTCTTCGCCGGTGTCGGCTTGGTGGTCAGCAGTGGATTCTTCACGGCGCCGCTCAACGACCTCGGCGATTTCGTAGCCGGGTGGCTCGCGGTTCCAGCCTTCCTGGCGATGATTTACGCGGTCTACGCCCAATCACAGGAACTGGCGTTGCAGCGGGCCGAGCAGCGTCGCCAAGCCGACGCGGTGGAGCAGCAGCAGGCGAGTAGCGCCTTGCAGTTGGAACTGGCAGTGCTCGGCCACCTTCTTCCTTTTGTTGAGCGCAAGCTGCTGTTGATCTGGATGAATCACCAACACGCTTTGAGCCGATACCAAGCAACCGCCCGCGCCAGCGAGGTGATCGACGACATCGAGTTGGTCGTTCGAGACCTATGTCCCTGGATTGAGCACGAAATCGCCAACATGGACGACGACTGCTTGCGTCTCGTCGTCAGGTTCCTGCGCCGGATCGCAGCGATTCGGGCCGACTTGGTCGCTTCCGGCCTCAGCCCGGAGTTGCTGGCCAGGGTGGGCAAGATTCATCCCGCCTTGGCGATCCTGGCCGTTATCGACGACGTGCTGGCCAATCGAAATGTGCGGCAGTCGATCATGTATCTCGATGTTCGGGACCACGGCCCGGCGGCTGTCGTGCGGTGAGGCACCATGCGCGACCGGCTGCCGGAGCGACGAAACGCGATGAAGGTCTGGGAGTTCGTGCTGCGCTTGGTTGACGGGCACGATGATTGAGGGGCCGCCGTCCGCTTTCCTCGTCGGTATGCCGGGCGACCAAACGCTTCAGGTCGCGATCGTCGAGTGTCACGAGGTGACCGCTGGAACATGCAATTGCTCACTGTACTGCCGCCATGTGATACTCCGTGAGCCGTTCACGGATAAGCGGATTGTCAGCCATGGCGAGTGGTGTTCCGGTGGAAAGCCCCGTTCGAATCGAAGTTTCCCTGACGCCCAGGTTAAACCTCGCCTTTCATCAGAACGCCGTACCGTTCCTGCGCGAGCTTCTGGTCGTCAATGACGGCGAGAACGACATCGCCAACGTCACCCTGCGATTGGCGTCCGAGCCGGGCTTCCTCACCTCTCGCGAATGGCGCATCGACGGGATCGGGCGCGGGCAGCGGTTCCACGTCTCGGGGCTGGACGTGGCGCTCGACGCGGGTCTGCTGTCGCGCCTGACGGAGGCCGAGGCGGCGCAGGTCGTCTTCACCCTCGCGAGCGCCGACGGCGGCGAGGTGGCCCGGCTGGTTCAGCCGATCGAACTGTTGCCGCGCACCCACTGGTCCGGCATCGGCCATGTGCCCGAGATGGTCGCCGCCTTCGTGCAGCCCAACGACCCGGCGGTCGAGCGCATCCTGGTCAAGGCGGCCGACGTCTTGCGCGAGCACGGCCGCGACCCCGCGTTGAACGGGTATCAGGGCGGGCCGAAGCGGGCGTGGGAACTGGCCTCGGCGATCTGGACGGCGGTCGGCGCCCGAGGCCTGACCTACGCGCTGCCGCCGGCCAGCTTCGAGCATGCCGGCCAGAAGGTTCGGGCGCCGAGCCATGTCCTGGACTCGGGCCTCGCCACCTGTCTCGATTCCACGCTGCTGTTCTGCGCCTGTCTCGAGCAATGCGGACTCAATCCGGTCGTCGTGTTCACCCGCGGCCATGCCTTCGCCGGCCTGTGGCTGAAGGCCGAGGAATTCTCGACCGCGGTGATCGACGACGTCACGGCGCTTCGCAAACGGGCGAAGCTGAACGAGTTGCTGCTGTTCGAGACCACCCACGTGACCGAGCGCCCGCTGCCCGCCTTCGGTCGTGCCGTCGAGCGTGGCGCGCGCCAGATCGCCGAAAGCGAGGACGAAGCCTTCGAGATGGCGGTCGACGTCCGGCGCGCCCGCATGCAACGCATCAGGCCGCTCGCCTCGGCCGAGGCGGCGGTCACCGAGGCGGTGGCCAGCGCCGCCGAACTCGAGCCGACCTTCGAGGCCGCGCCCGATCTTCCCGACGACGCGATCATTCCCGACGAAGTTCCCACCACCCCGCAGGGACGGTTGGATCGCTGGCAACGCAAGCTGCTGGATTTGTCCCTGCGCAATGGCCTGCTCAACTTCCGTGCCAGCAAGCGCGTGATCCAACTCGACGCGCCCGACCCGGGGCGGATCGAGGACCTTCTGGCCCTGGGCAGGCGCCTGCGCCTGTCGCCCCGGCCCGACGTGATGGATGGCGCCGACCCGCGCAGCGACACCGTCTACCAGCGACGTTTTGGCGAGGACGGCCGACGTTCCCATGCCATCGAGGCGTTGGACCGTGACCAGGTGTTCGTCGGGCTGACCGAGAACGAGTTGGACTCCCGGCTGGTCGACCTCTTTCGCCAAGCCCGCGCCAACCTGCAGGAAGGCGGGGCCAACACCCTGTTCCTGGCTCTCGGTTTTTTGGTTTGGAGACGCGGCGATGCCGACGAGAAGGGCTATCGGGCGCCGCTGATACTGCTGCCGGTGACGCTCGAACGGAAAAGCATTCGATCCGGCTTTTCGCTGCTGGCTCACGAGGACGAGCCGCGCTTCAATCCCACTCTGCTGGAAATGCTACGGCAGGACTTCAAACTGCACCTGCCCTATGGCGATGGCGACCTGCCCAAGGACGATCACGGTCTCGACATCGCCGGCATCTGGCGCCACGTCGCCCATGCGGTCAAAGACCTGAAGGGCTGGGAAGTGGCGGAGGAGGTGGCGCTGTCCACGTTCTCGTTCGCCAAGTTCCTCATGTGGAAGGACATGGTCGATCGCACCGACCAGTTGAAGCGCAACCCGGTGGTGCGGCACCTGATCGACACCCCGCGCGATCCCTATCCCAGGGGTGACGGCTTCATCGCGCCACGCACCCTGGATGCGGCCTTGGCGCCGGACCAGACCTTCTGTCCGCTGCCCGCCGATTCGTCCCAGCTCTCGGCGGTGATGACGGCGGCGCGGGGCAAGGATTTCGTGCTGGTCGGCCCGCCGGGCACCGGCAAGAGTCAGACGATCGCCAACCTGATCGCCCAATGTCTGGCCGAGCGCAAGACCGTGCTGTTCGTTTCGGAGAAGATCGCCGCGCTCGACGTGGTCTATCGTCGTCTGCGCGACGTCGGGTTGGGGGATTTCTGCCTCGAACTCCATTCGAACAAGGCGCGCAAGCTGGACGTCATCGAGCAGTTGCGACAGGCCTGGGAGGCCAAAGGCGTCCTGGACGCCGAGGAATGGCGGCAAGAGGCGCAGCGACTGAAGCGGCTGCGCGACGAACTCAACGCCTATGTCGAGCATCTGCATGCCAAGCATCGCAACGGGCTGACCGCCTATCTGGCGATGGGCCGGATCATCGCGGATCGCGCGTTGCCGCGCCTCGGCCTGTCTTGGCCATCGGTCGATGCGCATGGCGCCGATCAGTATCGCGAGCTCGCCGATCTGGCGGAAAGCCTGGACGTCCATGTCCAGGCGATCGGCGTGATCGGCGGCGGCCCGTTGGCGGTGGTCGCGCATGGAGAATGGTCGCCACATTGGCAACAATCCCTGTTGCGGTCCGCCGACTCCGTCGTCACCGCCGCCGACGACCTGACGATGGCGGCTCAGGCGTTTCGTCAGGCGGCGGGGCTTCCCGATCTTGGTCTCGGCCAACGCGCCCGCGAGGGTCTGGCGTCGTTGGCCACATCCTTGCCGCGCGCGGCGGGACGCGACTGGCGCTTCGTCCTGCGTTCCGACGCGGGCGCCGTCGCCGAAAGTCTGCGCGCCGGACTCGATCTGCTGAAGCGCCACCGCGAGGCGATGAGCGCTTTGTCGCCGCCTTGGCATTTGGATCTCGCCGCCAAGGTGCGCCGGGCGATCGACTTGGTGGCCCGGCATCGGGAGGTCGCGAGCGCCTTGTCGGTGCCCTTCGCTCCGGATGTCGCGGCGTTGGACGCGACGGGGCTCAGGCGCAACTGGGAGCGGGCGGAAAGCGCCTGGTTCCTCGGCAAGATGTTCGGCAAGCGGCGTGTACGCAAAGCCTTGGCGCCCTTGGTGCCTCGGGGACGCGAGCCGGACCTGCCGGCCGATCTGGACCATCTGATCGCTCTGCGCCAGATCGAGGCCGACATCGGCGCGCTGCGCGGCTTGGCGGAGAGTACCGGAGCGCCGTGGGTCGGCCTCGACACCGACCTGGACCGCATGGAGGCGGCGCTGCGCTTCCAGGGCGCGCTGGGCGCCGCGCGCGGCGGGGCGCCCTGGGACGAGCAGGGGCTGTCGGTTGTCGCGGATGGGCGGTGCGGACCCGCGATGGCCGCCGAGTTGGGGCGGCTCAGGCATTTGCGCGAGTTGGAGCGACAGATCGCGGCGCTCGCCGATCTCGGCCCGCGCAGTGGCGGCGTATGGGCGGGGCTGCGGACCGATATCGACGAGGTCGAGCGCGCGTTGGCCTTCCAGGCCAGCCTGACCACCGCGATTTCCCTGGTGGCGAGTACGGCCGAGGAAGTGGCCGCCGTCAAAGGACGCCTGGAGCGCCTGATCGGCGACGGGAACGCC
>JADFZP010000109.1 GCA_015232485.1 Alphaproteobacteria bacterium | reverse complement strand
GCCACCTCGTCGCGGCCCACCACCAGGGTGCCGCCGGCCTCGACGGCGATGCCGCGCAAGCCCGCGGCGGCGGCGTTGCGCAAGGTGGCGACGCCCACCGTGGGAAGGTCGGCGCGGCGCTCCTGGCCCGGCTTGGGCAGCTTGACCAGCACGCCGCCGGGGCCTTCGCGTTTGAGGGCGGCGCAGCGCGCCATCAGGGCATCGGTGCCCTCGATCGCCTCGACGCCCAGGACGATGCCTTGCTGCACCACCACCGCCTGACCGACATCGACCGCGCCCAGGGCGCGGGCCACCGAGACGCCCCGCCGGATGTCGTCCCAGCCTTGCTCGTCCGGTTCGATGCGGCCATAGGGTCCGATGGTGGCGACCAAGTCGTCGAGGACGTCGTTGATGCCGATCACGCGAAATCCCTCGATCTCGAATTCGCGCACCACGGCGCGAAGCAACCCGTCGTCGCCGATCGAGTGCGCGCCCAGTCGGGCGACGAGACGCACGGTGCGCCAGTCGGGACGCAACTCGGCCAGGCTTGGGCGGCGGATCGGGCCGGCCATCACCACCTCGGAGACGCCGGCCCGGCGCAGCAATTCGACGACGCCGCCGGCTTCGCCCAGACGGATCCAGTCGGCGGGAGCCTCGGCCAGCAGAACGGGATCGGCGTGATCGCGGAAGGCCAGCACATGGAAGGGCCGGCCGCGCGCCCGGCAGGCCTCGATCAGGCGGGCCGGCAGCGTACCGCCGCCGGCCACGATGCCGAGCTTAGCCGGCATCCGCCAGTTGCGGCTGACAGATGCCGCGCGAGGTGTCGGCGCGCATGAATTCGACGATCTCCATCACGGCGGCCTGATCCTCGAACTGCTCGGCGACATCGGCGATGCGTTCCTGCAGATTGCCCTCGGGGGCGAACAGCAGGCGGTAGGCGTTGCGCAGGGCGTGGATTTGATCGCGCGAGAAGCCGCGCCGCTTCAGCCCGACCAGATTGAGCCCCGAGAGGTGGGCGCGGTTGCCGGTCACCGAGCCATAGGGGATGATGTCGGTCTCGACGCCGGACATGCCGCCGATCATGGCGTGGCGGCCAATCCGGACGAATTGATGCACCGCCGACAAACCGCCCAGCACGGCGAACTCGCCGACCGTGACGTGGCCGGCCAGGGTGGCGTTGTTGGCCATGATCACGCTGTCGCCGACCACGCAGTCATGCGCGACATGCGAGCCCATCATGAACAGGCAGTCGTCGCCAACGCGGGTGATCATGCCGCCGCCGGCCGTGCCGGGGTTCATGGTGACATGCTCGCGGATCAGGTTGTCGCGGCCGATCACCAGGGTGGACGGCTCGCCCTTGAACTTCAGGTCCTGCGGCTGGTGCCCGATCGAGGCGAAGGGAAAGATGCGGCAGCCCTCGCCGACCGTGGTGCGGCCGGCGACCACGACATGCGACACCAGTTCGACACGCGCGGCCAGCGAGACCTCGGGGCCGACGACGCAATAAGGTCCAATGGAAACGTCGTCGGCCAGCTTCGCGGCGGGGTCGACGATTGCGGTGGGGTGAATGGCTGCCAATTCAATTGTCCACGATCATGGCGGTATAGATGGCCTCCGCCACCAGGGTTCCATCGACCTTGGCCTCGCCCCGGAATTTCCACACATTGCCGCGGCTACGCTCTTTGGCGACGTGGATCATCAGGCGGTCGCCCGGCCCGACCGGCTTGCGGAAACGGGCGCTGTCGATGGACATGAAATAGACCAGCTTGCCTTCCGAGGCGGGGCCCAGCGTCTCGACCACCAGCACGGCCGCCGTCTGCGCCATCGCCTCGATGATCAGAACGCCTGGAAAGATCGGCCGGGCCGGGAAATGGCCCTGGAAGCACGGCTCGCCGATCGTGACGTTCTTGATGCCGACGGCGCTTTGATTGGGCACGACATCGATCACCCGATCCACCATCAGGAACGGGTAGCGGTGTGGGATCATCTGCATGATCCGGTTGATGTCGACGGACCCTGGGACCGTCGTGCCGTTGTCGCTCATGCCTGGGCCCTCACCTGTCGTCCCTCTTCCCCAGTTTGATCAGCGCCGCGGTCATGCGCCAAAAGTCCTTGGCCGGCGCGGCCGGCGAACCGGCCACGGTCTGGCCCGCCTCGACGTCGCGCATCACGCCCGCCTGGGCCGCGACCTTCGCGCCGGCACCGATCTTCAGGTGCCCGGCGATCCCCACTTGGCCACCAAACGCGGCGAAATCGCCGACTTTGGTGCTGCCCGAAATGCCCACCTGAGCGACGACGACCACGCCCCGCCCGAGTTGGACGTTGTGCCCGATCTGCACCAGGTTGTCGATGCGACAACCCGGCCCGATCACCGTGTCCGGCCCGGCGCCGCGGTCGATCGTGCTGTTGGCGCCAACTTCCACGTCGTCGCCGATGATCACCCGGCCGAGCTGCGGCACTTTCAAATGGCCCTGCGGCCCCATCGAAAACCCGAAACCGTCCTGACCGATGCGGGCTCCGGGATAGATCATCACCTTCGACCCGATCAACGCGTGGCTGACCGTGGCGTTGGCGCCGATCACGCAATCGTCGCCCAGCACCACGCCCTCGCCGATCACCGCGTTGGGCCCGATCAGGCAGCGCCTCCCAATCTCGGCGCGCGCTCCGACCACGGCATTGGACTCGACGCGGGTTCCCTGCCCAAGGGTCGCGCTGGAATCGACCACCGCGCCGGCGGCGATGCCGGGCACCAAAGCCGGAACCGGGTGAAACGCCTGGGCCACGCGGGCGTAGGCGCGGTACGGATCGTCGCACAGCAGAAGCGCCATTCCCGCCGGCGCCCGCCCGGCGAGGCCGGGCTGCGCCAGACAGGCGCCCGCCTTGGACGAGGCGAAGGCGTCGACATAGCGCCGGTTGTCGAGAAAGCTCAGCTCGTCCGACCCGGCCCGATCGAGCGGCGCCACGTCGCGGAACAGCGCGCGGGGGTCGGCTCCGGGGCTCAGGCTGGCGCCCGACAACTCCGCCAGCCGAGCCAGCGTGAAGGGGCCGGCGACGGTGAAAAACCGCGGATCGGCCATGGCCTCACTTCTTCTTTGCGGCGGGCGCCTTGGCGGCCGGCGGCGGCGCGTCGGTCGGAGGCGGGAAAGGCACGGAGGTCAGCTTGGCGTTCAGCCGATCGACCACGTCCTTGGTGATCTCCATCGCCGGGTCGAGAAACACCACCTGGGCCTTGGCGAGCACCAGATTGGCGCCCCGCTCCTGCGCCACGCCGAAGGTGAGTTCGAGCAGGACCTTGGTCAACTGCTGCATCGCCTGGGAATAGGAACGGTCCAACGCGCGGCGACGCGCGACGACCTTGCCGCGGATGCCCGCCACCTGCTTCTCGAAGTTCTTCACCCGCTCGGCGAAGGCCTCGGGCGACAGCACCGAACGCTGCTTGGCCAATTCCTTTTCGGCGTCGCGCAGCGCCGTCTCTTCGCGCTGCAACTCGGCCTCGTAGGTCTGGGCATAGCGGTTCTGCTCGGTGCGGATGCCCTTGAAGGCGGTCGAGCTGCGTACCGCGAGGTCATAGTCGACGACCAGAATGATCGGCGCGGGCGGCTTGTCCGCCGCCGAGGCGGGCGACGCCAAAAAGAATGCGGCCAGCGCCCCCGCGAGGAGGGTGCCCATCTTGCGCGTCATGTCAGAACCTCGTGCCGAAGTTGAGACGGAAAATCTCCGTCTTGTCGAAGTCTTCCTTGAGGATCGGCAAGCCCAGATCGACGTTGATCGGACCGACCGGAGACCGCCACTTGACGCCCGCGCCGATCGACGAGCGGATCGACGTCGACTGGCTCAAGCCGGCGGTCACCGTCTCGTCCGTCTCGCCGATGCTGCCCAGATCGGTGAACACGCGCCCCGTCAGGCCCAGTTCGGGGGGCAGACCGAGCGGAACCGTCAGCTCGACCGTGCCGCTGAACATCCACAAGCCGCCGAGCGCGTCGCCGGTCGCCGTGTCGCGGGGGCTAACGCCCGCCGTGGCGAAGCCGCGCAGCGAGTCGCCGCCCAGGAAGTAACGGTTGGTGATGCGCACATCGTCGTTGATGCCGACCACATAGCCCGCCGAACCACCCAGGCCGACGATCCAGCCGTCGCCCAAGGGCAGGAAATAGCCGGCGCCCACGCCGTTGCGCAGGAAATGCTCGGTACCGCCAAGGCCCGCCAATTCGGTGGTCAGGCGGACGTAATAGCCCTCGGTCGGGTCGAGGCGGCTGTCGCGCTTGTCATAGGTGATGGTGTGCGCGACCAACGAGATGATCGCGGTGCCTTCCTGTTCCTTGATGAAACGCGAGGCGTCGTCCTGGACGTTCTCGACCTTGTCGCGGCTGAGCAGATAGCGCCAATCCTGCCGCCAACCCTCGTTGATCTGATAGCCCATCCGCAGCGCGCCGCCGATCGACGAGGCGTCGTAGGAGCTTTCCTCCTGCAATTCGCGGGTCAGGGCGTAAAGATCGACGCCGGCCGCAAGGCGGCGATCCATGAAATAGGGTTCGGTGAAGGCGAAGTCGAGCTGCGACTGGCGCTCGGCGATGGTGGTCGACAGCTTGAGATCCTGGCCGCGGCCGAGCAGGTTGCGCTCGCGCAGGCCCACTTCCATCATCGCGCCCGCCGAGGTCGACCAGCCGACGCCGAAGGTCAGTTCGCCGGTCGACTTCTCTTCGACGTCGACCTTGATCACCGTGCGATCGGCGGCCGTCTCGGCCGGCTGCGTGGTGATGTCGACCTTCTGGAAGAAGTTGAGGTCGCGGACGCGCTGGCGCGAGCGGCGCAGCTTCGCGCTGTTGAAGGCGTCGCCTTCGACCAGCCGGAATTCGCGGCGGATCACCTTGTCCAGGGTGCGGACGTTGCCGGTGATGTCGATGCGCTCGACGAACACGCGCGGGCCTTCCCGCACGTCGAAGATGAGGTCGACCACCTTGTCGGCCCGCTTGCGGTCGACCTTGGGCGTGACGTCGACGAAGGCGTAACCCTTGTTGCCGACCGCCTCGGTCAAGGCCTGCACGGTGTCCTCGACATCGTCGGCGCTGTACCAGGCGCCTTCCTGCGGCTTGACCAGCGGGCGCAGTTCCTCGACGTCGATATCCTTGATCGCCACCCGAAGATCCGTCTTGCCGACGCGGTAGCGCTCGCCTTCCTCGATCGTGAAGGTGATGAAGAAGCCCTGGCGGTCGGGGGTCAGTTCGGCCACAACCGATTTCACCTGGAAGTCGGCATAGCCGTGCGCCAGATAAAAGCGGCGCATCAACTCGCGGTCGTAGGTCAGCCGGTCGGGATCGTAGGTGTCATCCTGGGTGAAGAAGCGATACCAGCGCTCCTCCTTGGTCTGGATGATGTCGCGCAGCTTCGAGTCGCCGTATTGGCGATTGCCGACGAAGGCGACGCTCTGCACATAGGTCGGCGCGCCTTCGTTGATTTCGAAGACGAGATCGACGCGGTTCTGCTCGAGCTGGATGATCTTCGGCTCGACGGTGGCGGCGAAACGGCCGCTGCGCCGATAGAGGTCGAGGATGCGCTTGACGTCGCTTTGCACCTTGGTGCGCGTGTAGACGACGCGCGGACGAAGCTGAGCTTCGCGCGACAGCACCTTGTCTTCGAGCTTCTTGTTACCCTCGAAGGCGATGCGGTTGATGATCGGGTTCTCGACGACGCGCACGATCAGGTCCGCGCCTTCGCGGCGCAAGGTGACGTCGGCGAACAATCCGGTGGCGAAAAGGGCCTTCAACGACTGGTCGAACTTCGAGGGATCGTACGCGTCACCCTCGCGGATGGCCATGTACGAACGGACCGTCTCCGGCTCGATACGCTGAATTCCTTCGACGACGATCCGGCCGACCGTCCCACCTTCCTGGGCCTGCGCCGGAAAGCCCAGAACCGCGGCGACGACAAGGCAGGCCCAAAGGGCGCCCGCGCGAACGATACGTTCCAAACTTCCCCCCCGAAAACACCGAACCCGACGTCACGACGTCAGGAAACAAGCCCCTTGAAGAAGTCCCAGACCTTAAGGTCGATCAGGTCGTTCCTGGTGGCGAAGATCATCAAGGCGAATACCAGAAACAGCCCGATCCGAAAACCATATTCTTGAGCCCGGATGCTCAAGGGCCGGCCGCGCAAGGCTTCCACGGTGTAAAAGGCAAGGTGTCCGCCGTCGAGCAGCGGAATGGGGAAGAGGTTGATCAAACCCAGATTGATGGACAACAGGATGACGTACGAGATGACGCTCTCGATTCCCATCTGCGCCGCCTGCCCCGCCCCCTTGGCGATTCGCAGCGGGCCTCCCAATTCCTCGGAGTCGCGGGTTCCGGCGATCATCTGGCCAAGCGCCGTGAAGGTCGAGCCGACGATCGTGCCGGTCTCCTCGACCGCCGCGACCAGCGCCGAAACCGGGCCGTGGCGCACCACGTCGCGGGTGGCCTGATCGACGCTGGCGCCGATGCCCAGCACCGGGATGCGGTGCTGATTGCCGAAAACGTCGGTGGTTTCGGTGACCCGCGCCCGCGTCGTCATGGTGACGGTTCCGTCACCGCGCGCCACCACCACGGTCAGCGGCTCGTCGATGCGCAGGCGCACGATGTGCTGGATGTCCTGGAAACGGCGAATCGCCTGACCGTTGATCGACACGATGCGGTCGCCCAACTGGATTCCGGCCTCGGCGGCGGCCGAGTTCTCGACCACCTTGCCCACCACCGGCGCGGTCATCGGCTGCCCGGCCCACACGAACAACGCCGCCAGCACCACGATGCCGAACACGAAATTGGCGAGCGGCCCGGCCGCGACGATCGCGAAACGCTGTCCGACCCGCTTGTGGTGGAACGAGACCGCCTGTTCCTCGGGCGTCAGTTCGCGTTTCGTGGCGCCGGCGCTGGCCTCGTCCTCGTCGCCGAACATCTTCACATAGCCGCCCAGCGGCAGCAGGCTGACCCGCCAGCGGGTGCCGCTTTTGTCGTTCCAGCCGAACAACTCGCGCCCGAAGCCGATCGAGAACACGTCGATGCGCACCCCGTTCCAGCGCGCCACCAGGTAGTGACCCATCTCGTGGACGAACACCACGACGGTGAGGATCACCAGGAAGATGATCACGTAGTTCCAGGCGAAGCCGAAGGCATGCTCGATCATGGTGTTCCTATGAATTCAACCGGCCGATGGTCGCGCGGGCCGCCTCGCGCGCCCGACGGTCCATCTCGAGCACGGCCTCAAGCCCGTTGAGAGGGGAATTGGCGACGCCGCCCAGCACCGCCTCGACCACGGCGGCGATGTCGAGGAAGCCGATGCCGCGCGCAAGGAACGCCTGCACCGCCACCTCGTTGGCGGCGTTGAAGATAGTAGGTGCGGCCCCCCCGCTTTGCAAGGCTTGGCGGGCCAGGCGCAGGCCCGGAAAACGGCCCTCGTCGGGGGCTTCGAAGGTGAGGCTGCCAAGCTTCGCGAGGTCCAGCCGGGGCGACGGCGCCGGCATGCGGCGGGGCCAACCAAGCGCGAAGGCGATCGGGGTGCGCATGTCGGGCGAGCCGAGTTGCGCCAGCACCGAGCCGTCGGCGTATTCGACCATCGAGTGGACCACCGATTGCGGATGGACCAGGATGGCGATGCGCTCCTCGGGCAGGCCGAACAGGTGGTGGGCCTCGATCAGTTCGAGGCCCTTGTTCATCATGGTGGCCGAGTCGACCGAGATCTTGGCGCCCATTTCCCAATTGGGATGGGCGACCGCCCGTTCGGGGGTCACGGCGGCCATCGCCTCGCGCGACAGGGCGCGGAACGGGCCGCCCGAGGCGGTCAGCACGATGCGCTCGACCATGTCGCGCTGGTCGAAATCCAGCACCTGGAAGATGGCGCTGTGCTCGGAGTCGACCGGCAGCAGCGTGGCGCCCGAGCGCTCGACCTCGGCGGTCACCAGCGCGCCCGCGCAGACCAGGCATTCCTTGTTGGCCAGCGCCACCACCACGCCGCGGCGGATCGCCGCCAGGGTGGGCTCCAGCCCGGCGGCGCCGACGATCGCCGCCATCACCCAATCGGCGGGGCGGGAGGCCGCCTCGATCACCGCTTGCGGACCGGACGCCACCTCGATGCCGCTGCCGGACAGGGCGTCGACCAAGGCGCGGTGCGCGGAGGGGTCGGCGACCACCGCCAATCGCGGGCGCAACTCCAGCGCCTGGGCGGCCAGCTTGTCGACATTGCGATTGGCGGTCAGCGCCTCGACCTGAAAGATGTCGGGGTGGCGGCGCACCATGTCGACGGTGTTGCAGCCGATCGAGCCGGTCGATCCCAGGATGGTGACGCGGCGCGGCAGGATATCCAGGCTCATTTCCATGCCAGCCATCCCTCTCCCGCCGCCCAGGCGGCCAGCGCCACCACCGGCGCGGCGGCGATCAGTCCGTCCACCCGGTCGAAAACGCCCCCGTGTCCGGGAATGACATTGCTTGAATCCTTCACGCCGAAGCGCCTTTTCACCCACGATTCGCCCAGGTCGCCGATTTGCGCGACCACCGCCATCATGCCGCTGAACGCAGCCAGCGGCAGCATCGACGGATGTCCCAGCAGCCGCGCCGCGACCGCGCCGACGACCGCCGCCGAGATCATGCCGCCAATCAGGCCCGCCCAGGTCTTTTTGGGGCTGACGCGGGGCGCCAGCAAGGGTCCCCCAATGGAGCGCCCAGCCGCATAGGCGCCGATGTCGGTGGCCCAGATCACCAGGAAAAGCCAGATCAGGGCCGCGCGCCCGCCCTCGGGAAGGCCGCGCAGCCACACCAGCGAGGTCACCGGAATTCCAATGTAGAAAACGCCCCAGGCCAGCCACGCGGTCGCCGGGCGGTGGCGCAGCAGCCCCTCGCCCGCCACGCCCAGCCCGACCAGCCCCGCCGCCGCCAGGGCCAGCAGCAGGACGG
>JADFZP010000108.1 GCA_015232485.1 Alphaproteobacteria bacterium | reverse complement strand
CCGTGGCATGGGCGGTGACGGCGAAGGGGGGCGCGGTGGAAAGTAGATGGGGAAATGCGCGAAAAAAAGCCCGGCGGAAGGACCCGCCGGGCTTTCAGTTTGGGGAGGAGAAGCAAGAAAACGAAGAGTCAGGCGGCCATCTTGAGGCTGGAGACGGCCTGGAAGCGGGCGGCCAGCGGCTCGATCGACTTGTTGACCACGCCGGCGGTGATCTCGGCCAGCTTGCGGCTGTCGCTGATGAACGACTCGATGCCGTCGCGGGTCAGCTTGGTCTGGAGCTGCATGAATTCCTGGGGGGTCTTGCAGGACGACAGCGCCTTGACGGCCTCATTGGCCTTGGCGATCGACAGGTTGGTGTAGTCGGTATAGAGCTTGCCCAGCTCTTCCATGCCCTTCACCGCGACCGTCCCGCTCTGGACCACCGCTTCGACATTGCCCTTGCCGAAAGCCATCATCTCGTCATAACCGTTCAGCATGTCTTTGGTTCCTTCCGTTGGGGCAACCGCCCCACGGCGGCTGCTGCAATGCAACATGAAAGGAACATACCGCAGTCCCCCGCTGGGGGGAAGTGTTTTTTGTGCGGTGCAGCAAAAAAATTTGCGGTTGCGATGAGGCCCGCTTCAAGCGGGCGCGCGGGCCGCCAATTCGATGGCCTGACCGATCGCCGCCAGGGCCTGTTCGGCCTTGTCGCCATCGGGTCCGCCGGCCTGCGCCATGTCGGGGCGGCCACCGCCACCCTTGCCGCCCAGCGCCTCGGCCCCGGCGCGCACCAGATCGACCGCCGAAAGCCGCGCCGTCAGGTCGGCCGTCACGCCCACCACCAGCGAGGCCTTGCCCTCGTTGACGGCGATCAGCGCCACGACGCCCGAATCGATCTGCTTCTTGATGTCGTCGGCCATGCCCTTCAGATCCTTGGCCGGCACGCCGTCGAGCACCCGGCCGGCCAGGGTCACCCCCGCCACCGTGCGATTCGCGGCGGCGGCGCCGCCTCCGGTCGCCATCTGGCGGCGCAGGTCCGAGAGTTCGCGTTCCAGCCGGCGGCGGTCGTCCTGAAGCTGGGAGATGCGGGCGGGAAGCTCGACCGGCGCCGCCTTGATCAGGTCGGCGGCGCGTTTCAGCACCTCGTCCCCTTCGGCCACCCAGGCCTCGGCGGCGGCGGCGCAGACCGCTTCGAGGCGGCGCACGCCGGCGGCCACCGCCGCTTCGCCCACCACCTTGCAAAAGCCGATGTCGCCGGTGCGGCGCACATGGGTGCCGCCGCACAGTTCGACCGAGAACTTGGTGGCGTCGTCGCCCATCGCCACGACCCGCACCTCGTCGCCGTATTTCTCGCCGAACAGCGCCATGGCGCCCGCCTTGATGGCGTCGTCGGGCGTCATCAGCGTGGTGCCGACCTCGGCATTGTGGCGGATCTGGCGGTTGACGATGGCTTCGACCTGGCGCAACTCGTCGGCGCCGACCGCCTTGGGATGGGCGAAGTCGAAGCGCAGCCGGTCGGGCGTCACCAGCGAGCCCTTCTGGGTGACGTGCTCGCCCAGGATGTCGCGCAGGGCGGCGTGCAGCAGGTGGGTCGCCGAGTGATGGGCGCGCAGCGCGCCGCGCCGCTCGGCGTCGATCGCCAGATGGGCGGTGTCGCCGACCGAGACGACGCCACCCTCGACGGTGCCGATATGGACGACCACGTCGCCCAGCTTCTTGTGCGCCTCGGAAACCACGATGCGCGACTCGCCCACCGCGATGGTGCCGACATCGCCCATCTGGCCGCCCGATTCGCCGTAGAACGGGGTCTGGTTGACCAGCACGGCCACGGCGTCGCCGGGGCCGGCGCGATCGACCGGCTTGCCGTCGCGCACCAGGGCCGAAATCTTGCCCTCGGCCTCCTCGGCGTCATAGCCCAGGAACTCGGTGGCGCCGACCTTCTCGCGCAGATCGAACCACACCGATTCGGTGGCCGCCTCGCCCGAGCCGGCCCACGCCTTGCGGGCCTCGGCGCGCTGGCGCTCCATGGCGGCGCCGAAGCCGTCGAGATCGACCGCCATGCCCTTGCCGCGCAGCGCGTCCTGGGTCAGGTCGAGCGGGAAGCCGTAGGTGTCGTAAAGGCGGAAGGCGACCTCGCCGGCCAGCGTGCCGCCTTCGGGCAGGCGCGCCGTCTCCTCGTCGAGCAGCTTCAGCCCGCGGTCGAGCGTCTGCTTGAACCGCCCCTCCTCGAGCTTCAGCGTCTCGGTGATCAGCGCCTGGGCGCGCAGCAATTCGGGGAAGGCCTGCCCCATCTGGCGGGCCAGGGCGGGGACCAGCTTCCACATCAGGGGCTCGGCGCAGCCCATCAGGTGGGCGTGGCGCATGGCGCGGCGCATGATCCGGCGCAGCACGTAGCCGCGCCCCTCGTTCGAGGGCAGCACGCCGTCGGCGATCAGGAAGCAGGTCGAGCGCAGGTGGTCGGCGATCACCCGGTGCGAGACGCGGTGCGCCCCGTCGGCCGGGCTGCCCGAGGCGTCGGCCGAGGCCTGGATCAGGGCGCGCAGCAGATCGGTGTCGTAATTGTCGTGGACCCCCTGCATCACGGCGGCGAGGCGTTCCAGCCCCATGCCGGTGTCGATCGACGGGCGCGGCAGGTTGACCCGGTGATCGGGCGCCACCTGCTCGTACTGCATGAAGACCAGGTTCCAGATCTCGATGAAGCGGTCGCCATCGGCGTCGGGGCTGCCGGGCGGGCCGCCCGGAATGTGGTCGCCATGATCGTAAAAGATTTCCGAGCACGGCCCGCACGGCCCGGTGTCGCCCATCGCCCAGAAATTGTCCGAGGTGCCGATGCGGATGATCCGCGACTCGGGCAGGCCGGCGATCTTGCGCCACAGGCCGAAGGCCTCGTCGTCGTCGGCGTAGACGGTGACCAGCAGGCGGTCGGCGGACAGGCCGAATTCCTTGGTGACCAAATTCCAGGCCAGCTCGATGGCGGTGTCCTTGAAATAGTCGCCGAACGAGAAGTTGCCCAGCATCTCGAAGAAGGTGTGGTGCCGCGCCGTGTAGCCGACATTGTCGAGATCGTTGTGCTTGCCCCCGGCGCGCACGCATTTCTGCGAGGTCGCGGCGCGGACGTAATCGCGCTTCTCGGCCCCGGTGAAGACGTTCTTGAACTGCACCATTCCGGCGTTCGTGAACATCAAGGTGGGGTCGTTGCGCGGCACGAGCGGGCTGGACGACACGACCTGATGGCCGTGGCGGGCGAAATAGGCCAGGAAGGCGCTGCGGATGTCGTTTGCGGTCTGCATGGCTTTTAGTTGGGTATCTCCGAGGGCGCGCCCAAGGGTGCGCGGGAGCCCGAGCGGGCGGCACGGAACGTTTGTAACGCGCGGCGCATGGTCTGTCCAGTTTCGGGGAGATGGTGCGGACTACCCCTGAAGCGCCGGCGAACTTTCCCGGTCGCCGCGCTGTTGGCTGAAACAGCCGCGTTCTGGGAGATGACGATGCAAATGCCCGATGACCGCCCTTCCTCGTCGATGAAGGATTTGTTCTCAAGCCTGTTGCGCGACCTGTCCGATTTGGTGCGGCAGGAGATCGCGCTGGCCCGCGCCGAAACCGGCGAGAAGGTGCGGCACGTCTCGCGTGGCGCCGTCTGGCTGGGGATTGGCGGCGTGCTCGCCTTCGCCGGCCTGCTGTTCGTTCTGCTGGCCATCACCCTGGCCCTGTCCGGCGTGATGGCGCCTTGGGCGGCCGCGCTGATCGTCGGCGTGGTCGCGGCGGGCATCGGCGTGATGCTGCTGAAGGCCGGCCAGAACCGCCTGAGCCCGCGCAACCTGACGCCCGACCGCACCGTCCGCACGCTGCGCGACGACGCCATCCTGTTCAAACGCCAAATGGGGAGATGACCGAAGATGGCCCGCAACCCGGAACAGATCGAACGCGACATCGAAGCGACGCGCCAGCGCGCCGTCCAAACCGTCGCCGCCCTGGAAGAGAGGATCGCCCCCGGCCGCATGATCGACGACGCCATCGCCTATGTCCGGCAAAGCGACATGGGGCGGCGGGTCGGGCGCAATCTGCGCGACACCATCATCGAAAATCCGGTGCCGGTGGCGCTCTTGACCGTCGGCGCCGCTTGGCTGGCCGCCAGCACCATGATGCAGCGGCGCGAGCACTCCGGCATGGGCGCCCCGATCACCGACGAGGAGATCGTGGTCGCCGGCCTCGAGGAAGGCGACCGCTACGCCGTCCACACCCACCTGTCGCGCTCGCTTCCCTCGGCCCCGGCCGGCGAGGCGCCCTCGCCCGACAATCTGCTGGGCCGGACCCGCGCCGAGAAATCGGCGGCCGAAAGCGCGCGCATCTTCGAGAAGGGCGACAAGCGGATGATGTGAGGTCGGCCGGGGCGGCGCGACGGATTACGCCGCCCCCCGCATGCTTTCCGATTCGAATTCCTCGGGTTCGGCGCGCCCCGCCCGGATGCATTCGACGAACACCCGGCGGTCGCAGGTTTTGCAGCGCAGGTGGTCCAAACGCGCATAGATCGCGCGCAGCGCCTGGGTTTTCGAGCTGAAGATATTTTCCTCGCCGATGGCGTCGAGCGAGCCGGCGCGCCGCAGGCGGTCGCGGGCCTCGTCCTTGATGCGGATCAGGTAAAGCCCGCCACCCCGCGCGCGAAGCGCCTTGGCGGTCTGGGCGAGCGCCTCGGCGCCCGCGATGTCGATGAAATTGACACCCGACATGATGATCGCCAGATGCTTTTGCTCGGGCGCCATCCGCTCGAACCGCCGCAGCGTCTCCTGGAAGTAGGCCACCGCCCCGAAGAACAGCGAGCCGTCGATGCGGATGATGCGAAGCTGCGGGCATTCGGGAAGATGGGCGTCGCTGGTGAATTTGCGGCTGGGGTTTTCGGGATCGGGAACGCGCACCAGAATGCCCGGATGCGACGTGCGGTTCAGATAAAGCACCAGCGACAGCAGCACCCCGGCCAGGATCGCCAACTCCAGTTCGAGCAGCAAGGTGGATAGGAAGGTCACCACCAGCACCGCCGTTTCCGAGCGGCTGGCCCGGAAGATCTGGGCGATGTGGTGGCGGTCGATCAGGCCCCACGAGACCAGGAACAGCACCCCCGCCATGGCGGCGTTGGGCAGGTGGTCGGCGTAGGGCGCGACCACCAGGACGATCACCATCAACGCGGCTCCGGCGATCACGGCGGCCAGGGGCGTCTTGGCGCCGGCATCGTAATTGAGGGCGCTGCGGTTGAACGATCCCGTGGCGACGTAGCCCGAGAAAAAGCTGCCCGCGATGTTGGACAGACCTTGGCCTACGAATTCGCGGTTGCCGTCGATATGCTGGCCGCTGCGGATCGCCAGGGCGCGTGAGATCGACAGGGCCTCGGTCAGCGCGAACAAGGTCACCGCCAGCGCGGTCGGCGCCAGGGCGCGCCAGACCTGGGGGTCGAGGCTGGGCGCCGAGAGCGGCGGCAGGCTGGCGGGCAACGCGCCGACGGTGGCGACCGAGGCCCCGCCGAACTGGATCAAACCGGCCGCCACCACGCTGCCCACCAGGATGGCGACGATCATGTAGGGAACGCGGGGCGCCACGCGGCGGATGCCCAGGCCGGTCGCCAAGGTCGCCAGACCGACCGCCGCGACCGGCCACGACACCTCGTCGAGATGGGTCGCGAAATGGATGAAAATCTCGTGGAAATGGGAACCGCGCGGGATCGCCAGACCGAAGAAGTTGGAGATCTGGTTGGCGGCGATCAGCACGCCCGCTCCGGCGGTGAAGCCGACCACCACCGAATGCGAGATGAAGTTGACCAGCGAACCGAGCCGGAACAGGCCCATCGTCAATTCCAGCAGGCCGACCATCACCGCCAGGGTCAGGGCGAGTTGGACGTATTGGGCCGAACCCGGCACCGCCAGCGCCGACAGCGACGAGAACAGGACCAGCGACGCCGCCGTGGTCGGCCCCGACACCAGATGCCAAGACGAACCGAACAGCGCGGCGACGATCGCCGGGATCATGCCGGCGTAAAGCCCGTATTCGGGCGGCATTCCGGCGATGGTGGCGAAGGCCACGCCCTGGGGCAGCACGACGACGGCGCCGGTCAGGCCGGCCGAGATGTCGGCCGGCAGAGTCTGGCGGTTGATCTTCGGCACCCATTCGACAAACGGAAACAGCTTGGCCAGCGCGCTGAGCGGCAACGACATCGGGACTCCCTTTCGCGAGAAGGCCCGATCATGAGCAAACGCCGCCGGCCGGCAATTCGGTATCCTACGTAATCCCCCGTTCTAGCTTGGTTCGAACAGGCAGGCCATCCGCACCAGATCGGCGACGCTTTTGGCGCCGCTCTTTTCCATGATGTGGGCCCGGTGGACCTCGACGGTGCGCGAGCTGATGCCCAGGCGGTCGGCGACCACCTTGTTGGGATGGCCGGCGACCAGCAGCAGCATGACCTCGCGTTCGCGCATGCTGAGCGACGCCAATCGCGAACTCATGCTGGCGCCGCCGGGGCGGCCAACATCCTCGACGGGAGTGGCCAGGGCGGCGCGGATGCTGGCCAGCAGAACCTCGTCGCGGAACGGCTTTTCGATGAAGTCGACGGCGCCGGCCTTCAGCGCCGCCACCGCCATCGGCACGTCGGCGTGGGCGGTGATGATGACCACCGGCAGGCGAATGCCGCGCAAGCTCAGTTCCTTCTGCAACTCGATGCCCGACATGCCGGGCATGCGGACGTCGGCGACCACGCAGCCGGTCCAGCCGGGTTGGACCACGCTTAGGAACTCGATGGCCGAGGCGTAGGTCCGCGATCGGAATCCCGCGACGTCGAGCAGGATCGCCAGCGAGTCGCGCACGTCGGGGGCGTCGTCGACCACATGGATGAGAGAGTCACGCATCGGCCAAATCCCGCGCCAGAGGGAGGGTGAAACGGAAGACGACGCCGCCATGGGGCGGGCTTTCCGCCCATAGCCGGCTGTCATGGGCTTCGAGTATGGATTTGCTGATCGACAGGCCCAGGCCCATTCCAGCCTCCTTGGTGGTGACGAAGGGATCGAACAGGCGGGTCTCCACCCGCGGGTCGAGGCCGGGGCCGTTGTCGGTCACCATCACCTCGACGGCGCCCTCGACCGCCCGGGCCGACACCAGCACCGCGGGATTGTTGACTTTCGCGCCGGCCAAAGCCTGCACCGCGTTGCGGACCAGATTGACCATCACCTGCACGATCTGCGTCTTGTCGGCCATCACCGGCGGCACGCCGGCCATGCCGACCGCGTGCAGCGTCACCCCGGCGGCGTTGGCCTCGGCCGACACCAGCCGCAGGGCGTCTTCGACGATGTCGCGGACCTCGTTGGGCGCCAGCCGCAATTCGCCCTTGCGCATGAAGTCGCGTAGGCCGTGGATGATCTGGGCGACCCGCTCGATCTGGTCGACGCTGCGCGCCGTGAGGGTGGCGGCGCGTTCGAGATCGGGCGTGGGCGCGCGGATCAGGCGAAGCGCCGCCTGGGTGTAGTTCATCGCCGCGGTGAGCGGCTGATTAAGCTCGTGGGCCAGCGCCGAGGCCATTTCCCAGCCGACGTTGAGCCGCTGGAAATGGGCCAGTTCGGTCTGGCGGGCCAAGCCGCGCGCCTCGGCCTCGGCCCGCTCGCTGACCATGGCGCCCAGCAGAAGTCCGGTCATGGCGAGAACGCCCAGGCGGATTTGCAGTTCGATCACCGATTGATCGAGATGGCCGAACTGCCGATCCGACCAGATCGGCGCCAGATACAGGGCGGCCAACGCCATCGCCGTTCCCCGCTGGCCGTTGCGGGTGGCGATCCAGGCGAGCGGCAGGAACAGCAGGTAAAAGAAGTGGATCTCCTGATTGGCGAAGCGTCCGAACACCTCCCAGGCGAGCACCATCAGGGCGGTGACCTGGAAAAGTCCCTCGACCGAGATGGCGAAGCGCCCGCCCGCCCAGCGACGCGGCGGCCCAAGGGTCGCCACCAGTGGGGCGACCGCCAGGATGGCGACCAGATGGGCCAGCGAAACTTGCCCGCCCAGCGACACCGCCCCCCATGGTTCGAGATCGGCGACCATCGCCGCCCGCGCCGCGCCGATCAGCGCCGCCGCCGCCAGCGCCGTTCCAAAGAACCGGAACGCCATCCGCACGCGGCCAAAATCCGGGCGCTCGCCCGCCCCGCCGCGCAGCGCGCGAGCCGCGCCGCCGCAGGCCAGGGTCTCGGAAAGGGCGCGCCCCGCCGTCTCGGACGACACCCCGTCCCCGCTCAAGGCGGCGAGAATCGGCGCGATCAGGGCGGCGGGGAACCACCGCGGCCCGAGGCGGGCGATCATCCCGAAGCTGATGGCCGGCGCGGCGTTCCAAGGCGCCAGCGCCACGCCGCTCGGCACATGCGTCAGGGCGGCCCGATCGGCGATCACGTAAAGCAGCAGCCAGCCCGCGACATGCGCCGCGTGGCGCCCCCACTGTCTGTACGGATCGGTTGGCTTTGGCACGCTTGACCCCTTGGCGCGATCACGCGCGCGATAGGGTAGTCCCCTCGCCCCACCGCGCGCCACGCGAATTTGCTTGAGCGCGGGGTGGAGAAGAGGCGCGCGGGTCGAGCGGCTTGAACTGGCTGCCCAGGTTCACAGTCAAGAACCGACCAGTCGCCGCTCCGTCGTGAACGCGCGCAGAAGCCGCGCATTGGGCTTCGGCGGATTGACGAGGGTGTCGAAGAACACCTCGCGATCCCGCTCGGACAGGATCAGTGCCTCATGAGGTTCGATCGAGCCCTCGGCCGCCTCGGCTTCCGCCGGTTCGGGCGGTGTCGCGCGTCGGGACACTTCGTCACGCGTTCCTGATCGCCGCGATGTTCTTCTCGTAGTCGGGAGTCTTAAAGACCGCGCTGCCGGCGACCAGGGCGGTGGCGCCGGCCGCCTTGATGCGGGCGG
>JADFZP010000107.1 GCA_015232485.1 Alphaproteobacteria bacterium | reverse complement strand
CCCTCGACGACCACGTCGGGAGCGTGGTCGCCGCCCATTGCATCCAGCGAAAGGATTACGCCTGCGGTCATGGGCGGGTGCCGCGTCAGGCCGTCGCGGAGACCTCGGCGATGACCTCGCGGCCGTCGTAATGACCGCAGGAGGGGCAGATGTGATGCGGGCGCTTCAACTCGCCGCAATTCGGGCACTCGGAATGTGCCGCCGGCGTCAAGGCGTGGTGCGACCGGCGCATATTGCGGCGGGATTTCGAGGTCTTCTTCTTGGGAACGGCCATTTCGCTACTCTCGTTTTCGGGTGCTCGGGCGGAAAGGCAGCTTTTCTAACGAAAAAACTCGTGGCGGGCAAGCAGGTAAGCCGATTTCAGTCGGATTTCCGCTCAAGTCTCTTCAAGACGGCGAAGGGCGACCGTCCGCCCCCCTCCTCTTCGACGCCCGTGAACCGGGCTTCCGGCTTTCGGGGAAAGGGGTCCAGCGCCAGAGCCAGATGCTCCGCCACCGCCTCGCCGATGTCGACCATACCGCCGACGATGGGATCGGGGACGTCCTCGCCCTCGTACTCGACGACGATGTCGCGTTCCGAAAAACGCTCGTCCTCGTCACCTTCCCCTTCGGCATAGCACATTTCGAAGCGCTCCTCCACGGTGGCTTCGATCGGCTCGAGAGTCACCACGCAGCGCTGCGTCACCTTGGCCGAAAGATCGCCTTCCAGGCGCACCTGCCGGCCGGCCATCCGCAGGCGCAGCGTGGCCTTGAGCGAGTCGACGCCGACCAGATCGAAGCGCTTGGCCAGCGCGGCGCGCTCGTCCGGTTTCGCCTCGATCGTGTATGTCCGGCCACCCGGCGGCAACGAGCCCACGCGCACCGGCCGCGAGAACTCCGGCTGGTCGGTCAATGGGCGAACTCCTCGGGCGGCGCGAAGTCGATCCGTCCGGCCAGCAGCCCCTCGGCCGGTTGACCGGCGAGGTGGGCCGACTGGCGCCTGACATGCGCGGCCATCGAGGCGACCTGCCCGTCGCTGGGCGCGGATTTGCGATAAAGATTGCGGCGCAGCGCGTCGGCCAGCGCGTCGCCCGAATCGGCGAGCCCCTGGTCATAGGCCGCCACCCGGCCATTCAGCGCCTCGGCCATCTTCATCACCCGTTTGCCGACGCCCAGGTCGCCAACGCCCATTTCGCGTAGATTTTGGTCCATGTCGGCGAACATGAGGTCATAGAACGCCTGCGACAAGGCCTGCGCCTTCGCGCCTTCGCTCCGCAGACGGGCGAGAGTCAGCCAAGCGTGCAGCGCCACCATGTCGAAGCGGCCGTCGACATTGTCGGCGACGCCGCCCGCCATGTAGAATTCCGGCCGCCGCGCCTGGATCACGACGGTCTCGTAGAGCGCGCGCGCCGCCTCCTCTTCGGGTGGGCGGCGGCGGAAAAAGCGGCCGATCGGCATGCATCCCCAGGATCGTTGACAAGGAAGAACCCGCAGAGCCACTATCGGGCCGCCGCCGCCTCCCCGTCAATGACGAAGGCCGGGCGCGGCCTGGGGCTTTAAGAAGACGTGGGAGGCTGAGAATTTTCGAGCGAGTCGTGATCGTCGGCGGTCTGGCCGCGTTCCTGCTGACCGGCTGCGCCCCCATCGTCGACACCCGCGGAAATCTTCCCACTCAGGACCGCCTGTCGGCCGTGAAGCCGGGGCGGTCGACCCGTGAGGATGTCTCCAGCGTGCTCGGCACCCCGTCCAGCACCTCGGTGTTCGGCGACGAGACCTGGTTCTACATCAGCTCGAAAACCGAGACCTTCGCCTTTTTCGAGCCCACCGTGCTGGAACGCAAGGTGGTCGCGGTCGATTTCGACCCCAAGGGCACCGTCAAGGGCGTGCGCATGCTCGACGAGAAGGACGCCCGCGAAATTCAGATGGTGACGCGCGAGACCCCCTCGGCCGGCAAGGAGTTGGGCCTGCTCGAACAGCTCATCGGCAATATCGGCCGCTTCTCGGACGACGCGCCGACCACCCGCTGATCAGCCCAGCCAGTCCGCCACCAGCCGAATCTGGGCTTCGTCCATCAGCGCGGGGGCGTGTCCGCACGACGGGATCGTGGCCGCCTCGCAAGCAGGCCCCCTGCCCTTCATCGCCTCGACCGTCTCGGCCGTCAGCAGGTCCGAGTTTTCGCCGCGCAGCACCAGCACCGGGCAGCGAACGGCGTCCCACACCGGCCATAGATCCACGTCGCCGGTCAGTCCCTGGCGGAACGCGTCGCCGATCTTCGGATCGTAGTGGAAGACCAATCGGCCGTTCTCGGCCGGACGCAGGCTGTGGCCGGTCATCGCCCGCCAATCCTCGTCGGACAACGCGCCGAAACCGGCGCTGACTTGGCGCAGATAGGCCTCGGCCTCGGCCGGGCCGGCGAAGTCCGGGGCGCGGCCGACATAGGCGCCGATCCGCTCCAGCGCCGCTTTGGGGATCAAGGCGCCGACGTCGTTCAGCACCAGCCGGCGGATCGGGGTGTTGGGCTGGGCGGCCAGCAGCATGCCCAGGATGCCGCCCATCGAGGTGCCGACCCAATCCACCTCGTCGACATCGAGACGGGCCAGGAAGGCGGCGCAGTCCGAGAGATAGAGCGGCATCGCGTAATGCTCGGCGGCGGGCAGCCAGTCGCTGCGGCCGCGCCCCGCCATGTCGGGACAGGCGACCCGGCGGCGCGGCGCCAAGGTCGCGGCCAGGGCGTCGAAATCGTGCGCCTGACGGGTCAGCCCGTGGGCGCAGACCACGGCCCGGCCGTCGCGCGGTCCCCACTCGGTATAGCCCAGGCGCCGGAACCCGAACGGCCCCAAAACCTTCAACGATCGCTCCCGCATCAGCGTGTGGCTCCCATCAAGGTGTCGGGCAGCCAAGTGGCGATGCCCGGAAACAGGCTCAACAGCACGATGGCCAGCACCATGCAGATCATGAAGGGGAACGCGCCCCGCAGGATCACCGGCAAGCGCACGTCCGGCGCGATGCCGTTGATGACGTATAGGTTGAGACCAACCGGCGGCGTGATCAAGCCCAGTTCCATGTTGACGGTCAGGATCACGCCGAACCACACCGGATCGAAGCCCGCTTGGGCGACGATCGGCATCAGGATCGGCGCCGTCATCAAGATGATCGCGGCCGGCGGCAGGAAGCAGCCGGCGACCAGCAGGAAGACGTTGATCCACGCCATCAAGACCCAGCGGTTCACGTCCAGCCCGCCCATCAACTCGGCGATCGATTGGGTGACGTAAAGGCTGGACAGCATGTAGCCGAACAGGATCGAGGTGGCGATGATCATCATGATCATCACCGACTCGCGCGTCGTGTCGCGCAGGATGTGCCACAGCGTGGCCGGATCCCAGATACGGTAGATGACGATCGCCATCACCAAGCACAGCGCGGCGCCGATGCCGGCCGCCTCCGAGGGCGTGGCGATGCCGCCGTACAGCGCCCAGATCACGCCGATGATCACCAGGATGAAGGGCACCACCCGCGGCAGCGACTCGAATTTCTGCCGCCAAGTGTAGCCGCCCGGCACGGCGGAGTCCCGGCCCAGCCCGTCGCGCCAGCAAACGTACAGCGACCACGCCATGAACAGCCCGGTCAGCATCAGGCCGGGAAACACGCCGGCCAGGAACAAGCGGCCGATCGAGGTTTCGGTGGCGACCCCGTAAAGGATCAGCGTGATCGAGGGCGGGATCAGGATGCCCAGCGTGCCGCCCGCCGCGATCGCCCCGGTGGCGAGGTCGGCGGGATAGCCGCGCCGACGCATCTCGGGAATGCCCATCTTGCCGATCGCCGCGCAGGTGGCCGGCGACGATCCGGTCAACGCGGCGAACAGCGCGGCAGCCCCCAGATTCGAAAGGACCAGACTGCCGGGCAGCCGGTGCAGCCAACGTTCAAGCGCCTCGTAAAGATCGCTGCCGGCCCGCGACGAGGCCACCGCGGCGCCCATCAGCACGAACATCGGGATCGACACCAGCGTGAAGTCGTCCAGCCCCGACAGCAGGTTCTCAGGCACCAGCGACAGCGAGCGCCAGCCGTCGAAGATGACCAAGAACGCCACCGCCACCGCCCCCAGCGCGAAGGTCACCGGCACCCCAAGCAGCAGCAGCGCGATGGTCAGCAAGGCGACCAGCAGACCAATGACCAACGGGCTCATGGGCGATCCTCCGGCTTCAGCCCGAACGGCATGTCACGCCCGCTCAGCACCGACAGAACGTCGGCCAAATATTGCAGGCACAACAGCGCCATGCCCAATGGCAGCGACAGGTAGGGAATCCACAGCGGCAAACGCCAAGCGCTGCCGGCCGTCCACTTGGACTCCCACGCCTCGTACCAGAAGCCCAACCCCTTCCACAGCACCACCGCGCAGAACGCGAACGACACCGCCGAGGCGAACAGGGCCAGCATCACCCGACCGCGATGCCCCAGATAGATCGGCACCAAGTCGACGTTGACGTGACCCTTGAGCAGCAGGACATAGGGACTGCCCAGGAAGGTCGAGGCCACCAGCATGTAGGTGACCAGCGGCGTCTGCCAGACCGTCGATTGCCCCAGCACATAGCGCGCGAAGACCATCTGGCAGACCACGATGACCGAAACCACGATCATGCCCGCCGCCGCCACCCCGGCGACCCTGGACAGGGTCGCCACAAGTCGGATGAAGCCGTCCATCGGCCGTTACTCGACCGCCAGGGCCTTTTCGATCAGTTCCTTTCCGCCCGGAACCTCGCTGGCGAAGTTCTTGTACGAGGTGTTCTTGGCCACTTCACGCCACTTGGCGAACTGATCGGCATTCAGCGTGATGACCTCGACGTTGTTCTTCTTGAACTCGTCGACAACCTTCTGGTCAAGTGCCTTCGAGGCGGTGAAGAAATAGTCCTCGGCCTTCTTGCCGGCGTCCATCAGCGCCTTTTTCTGCTTCTCGTCGAGGGCGTCGAATGAACGCTTCGACATCAGCACCGGCTCGTACATGAACCACAACGCGTTTTCGCCGGGAGCGGTCAGGCACTTCAACTGTTCGTACAGGCGGAACGAGACGAAGCTGCCGGTCGAGGTGTCGGTGGCCTCGGCCACCCCGGTCTGCAAGGCGGTGTAGACCTCGTTCGAGGGCATCGAGACCAGCGACGCCCCCGCCCCCGCCCACATCTCCTCGAAGGCGCGGCCGGCCGAGCGGAACTTCAGACCTTTGACATCCTCGGGCGCCCGGATGCACTTGTCCTTGGCGCCGAACGCGCCGGCCAGCCAAGCGTCGGCCAGCACGACGACCCCGGCGTCCTCCATGATCTTCTTGATGTCCTTCATGAAGGGCGAGGCGTTCAGCCGCTTGGCGTGCTCGTGGCTTTTGACCAGACCGGGCATCAGCGTCGACGAGAACTGCGGATGCTGGCCGTTGGCGTAGTCGAGCGGGAAGGACGTGATGTCCAGTTGCCCCTTGACCATGGCGTTCCACTGGTCCTTGGGCTTGAACAGCGACGCGCCGGGATAGACGCGGATGTCCAGCCCGACATTGGCCGCCGCCACCTCGCGGGCGATCAACTGGACCATCTCGTCGCGGGGGTCGCCCTTTCCGCCGGGAAACTGGTGCGAGGCCTTGAGGGTCTCGGCGGCCACCGGCTGGGCGAGCAGGGCGGCGAGACCAAGGGCGGGAACGAAGCTACGCAGGAAGGTCATGGACGATGTCTCCTTGATCTGGTTTCTCTTGGGGTGGTCTTCGCCACCCGGATGGTTGAGATGGTAGCGTTTCCCGCTTGAAAAACCAGCGTGAATCAGCCACCCCATAGGGGGTAATCCGTCCATGGCGCCGAGCCCATCGACTCTCGCTCCGGCTCGCGTTAACGTAAACGTAAAGCAAGTGGGGAGCCGCAATGAACCAGTCCGTCTTCGCCCTGATCGCCGACCGTCTCGCCGCGCGCCCCGACCGGGTGCTGATCGAGGCGGATGGCGGAGCCGACTGGACCTGGGCGGACATCGACGCGACCACGGCGCGCTACGCCCGCCTGATGGATTCGCTTGGCCTGCGCAAGGGCGACCGGGTCGCCGTGCAGGTCGACAAGTCGCCCGAGGCGCTGCTGGTCTATCTGGCCTGCAATCGCGCCGGGCTGGTCTATCTGCCGATGAACACCGCCTACCGCGAAGACGAGATCGACTTCCTGCTTGGCAACGCGCGCCCCGGCCTGTTCGTCTGCCGCCCCGAGACCGAGGACGAATGCCAAGGCCTCGCCGCGCGCAACGGCGTCGCCAACACGCTGACCCTCGACGGCCAGGGGCGCGGCACCTTCACCGCGCGCGCCGCCGAAATGGCCGCCGATTTCGCGCCGGTCGCATGCGGCCCCGACGACGACGCGGGCATCCTTTACACCTCGGGCACCACCGGCAAGCCGAAGGGCGCCGTGATGACCCAGCGCAACCTGTCCTCCAACGCGCTGGCCCTGGTCGATTATTGGGGCTTTCGCGAGACCGACGTCCTGCTGCACGCCCTGCCCGTCTTCCACACCCACGGGCTGTTCGTCGCCTGCCATTGCGCGCTGTTCTCGGGCGCCAAGATGCTGTGGCTGCCCAAATTCGACGCGCCCCGCGTGCTGGCCCTGCTGCCGCGCGCGACGGTGATGATGGGCGTGCCGACCTTCTACACCCGCCTGCTCGCCACGCCGGAATTCGGGCGGGCGCGATGCGGCGCCATGCGGCTGTTCGTGTCGGGCTCGGCGCCGCTGCTCGAGGAGACCCACAAGGCGTTCGAAGAGCGCACCGGCATGGCCATCCTGGAACGCTACGGCATGACCGAGACCGGCATGATCACCTCGAACCCGCTGGACGGCGAACGTCGCGCCGGCACCGTCGGCTTCCCGCTTCCCGGCATCGACGTGCGCATCGGAGACGATGCCGACACCGTGCTGGGCACCGACGAGGTCGGCGTCATCCAGATGCGCGGTCCCAATGTTTTCAAGGGCTACTGGGGTCTTCCCGAGAAGACGGCCGAGGAATTCACCACGGACGGCTGGTTCCGCACCGGCGACGTGGGCAAGATCGACGCGCGCGGCTATGTCCACATCGTCGGACGCGCCAAGGATCTGATCATCTCGGGCGGTTTCAACGTTTATCCCAAGGAGATCGAGGGCGTCATCGACCGCATCGAGGGCGTGCTGGAATCGGCGGTGATCGGCATCCCCCATCCCGATTTCGGCGAGGCCGCCGCCGCCATCGTGGTGCGCCAGCCCGGCGCCACCCTGGGCGAGGACGACATCATCGCGCACATCAAGACCCGCATCGCCAATTACAAGGTGCCCAAGCACGTCAAGTTCCTGCCCGAACTGCCTCGCAACAGCATGGGCAAGGTGCAGAAGAACGTGCTGCGCGACACCTTCGACAAACTTTAGAAGACATTGCCCCAACCACCGGGAGGAATTAACAAAATGAGCAGCCGCATCCAGCCCAACACCGACCCCTTCGCCCTGGCGCGCGAGGTCTCGGGCCATCACGTGATCGACGGCAAGATGACCGCGCCGGCCTCGGGCCGGATGTTCGACGTGGTCAATCCGGCGACCGGCGCGGTGATCGGCCAAGCCGCCGAGGGGGGCGCCGCCGATGTCGACATCGCGGTGGCCGCCGCCGCCAAGGCGCAGAAGGAATGGGCCAAGGTGCCGGCTCGCCAGCGCGGCAAGCTGATCGCCGAATGCGGCCGCCTGCTCAACGACCATGTCGAGGAACTGGGCCGTCTGGTCGCCCTGGAGACCGGCAAGGCGCTGCGCACCGAAAGCCGCGTCGAGGCCTCGGTGCTGGCCGACATGTTCATCTTCTTCGGCGGGCTGGGCTCGGAGCTGAAGGGCGAGACCATCCCCTTCAACCCCGACATGCTGACCATCACCCTGCGCGAGCCGATCGGCGTGGTCGGCGCCATCATCCCCTGGAACGTGCCGCTGCTGCTGATGGCGATGAAGATCGCCCCGGCGGTGGTCGCCGGCAATTCGATCGTCGTGAAATCGGCCGAGGAAGCGCCGCTGACCGCCCTGCGCGTCGTGCAACTGATGCAGCAGGTGCTGCCGCCCGGCGTGGTCAACATCCTGTCGGGCGACGGCCCGGCCTGCGGCGCGCCGCTGGTCGCCCACCCGAAGGTCGGCAAGGTGACCTTCACCGGCTCGGTCGAGACCGGCAAGATCGTCTACAAGGCCGCCGCCGAGAAGCTGATTCCGGTGACGCTGGAACTGGGCGGCAAAAGCCCGATGATCGTGATGGGCGACGCCGACCTCGAGCGCGCGGTGGGCGGCGCCATCACCGGCATGCGCTTCACCCGCCAGGGCCAAAGCTGCACCGCCTCGTCGCGCATCTACGTCCATGACAGCATCCACGACGAGTTCGTAAGCCGCCTGAAGGCCAAGGTCGACGCCATGAAGATGGGCGACCCGCTGGACGAGACCACCGACATCGGCACCATCATCTCGCCCGACCAGTTCGAGAAGGTCGGCCGCTACATCCGCCTGGGCAACGAGACCAAGGGCGCAAAGGCCCATGTCTGCTCGGCCCTGCCCACCGACCCGGCGCTGAAGAAGGGCCTGTTCGTCCAGCCGGTGATCTTCACCGAGATCCACCCCGACAGCCCGCCCGCCAAGGAAGAGATCTTCGGCCCGGTGGCCTGCATCTTCCGCTTCACCGACTACGAGGAGGTGATCGCCCGCGCCAACGACAGCGAATACGGCCTGGCCGCCACCATCTGGACCCGCGACCTGAAAACCGCCATGGACGCCACACGGCGCCTGGAGGCCGGCTTCGTCCAGGTCAACCAGAACCTGGTGGTCCAGGCGACCCTGTCCTATGGCGGCGTCAAGAACTCGGGCCTGGGCAAGGAAGCCTCGCTGGAGGCGATGCTGGAGCACTTCACGCACAAGAAGACGGTCATCATCAACATGAC
>JADFZP010000106.1 GCA_015232485.1 Alphaproteobacteria bacterium | reverse complement strand
GTGATGGTCGCGGCGGGGCTGACGGCGGTCGGCCTGGGCGGCGGCGATCTGGCCGCCGGTTTGGCGGCGATCGGCGGGCTGGGGCTGGCCCTGCTGGGGGTTCGTCTGTTCGGCCGGGCGATGACGCGGGGCGGCTCGCTCAGCCCGGTCTATCTGGGGCCGGCGCGGGCCGGAGCGTGCGGCGTCGGGTCCGCCACGGATATCGCAGCGCGGTAAGATACCATCCGAATGGGTGGGGTTTGGACTGCCCAAACAGGCCGTTGTGACGGGCTTGATTTCGTAGCACTCTCGTCCGGCGAAATATCCTTTCGTGACGAGGGCTTTTGGGGAAACAAGCTTTTTATGTAGCAAGCTCTCATGTTGCGGCGCGGAAAGGGTTGAAGGGCCATGCAGGAATACGTGCTTCTCATCATCGGCACCGCGCTGGTCAACAACGTGGTGCTGGTCAAGTTCCTGGGGTTGTGCCCCTTCATGGGCGTGTCCAGCAAGGTGGACTCGGCGGTGGGCATGGGCTCGGCGACCACCTTCGTGCTGACCCTGTCGGCGGTGATGGCCTGGATGCTGGAAACCTGGGTTCTCCAGCCGCTGGGCATCGGCTATCTGCGCATCCTGACCTTCATCCTGGCGATCGCCGCGGTGGTCCAGTTCACCGAGATGGCGATCCGCAAGATGTCGCCGATGCTCTACCAGTCGCTGGGCATCTTCCTGCCGCTGATCACCACCAACTGCGCGGTGCTGGGCGTGGCGTTGCTCAACGCGCAAAGCGGCAATGGGTTGTTCGCCAGCATGCTGTACGGCTTCGGCTCGGCGCTGGGCTTCACGCTGATCCTGGTGATGTTCGCCGGCCTGCGCGAGCGCCTCGCCCTGGCCGAGGTTCCATCACCCTTCGCAGGCGCTCCGCTGGGCTTCGTGACGGCCGGCATCCTGTCGCTGGCCTTCATGGGCTTTTCCGGCTTGAGCGTGAAATAGGAGGCATTGGGGATGCTGATCGCCATCGGAAGTCTGACCCTGCTCGGCGCCTTGCTTGGCGCGGTGCTGGGCGTCGCCGCCCGCTACCTGCGTGTCGAGGGCAATCCGATCGAAGCCGAGGTCGAGGCGCTGCTGCCCGGCAGCCAGTGCGGCCAGTGCGGCTTCGCGGGCTGCAAGCCGGCGGCGGCGGCCCTGGTCAAGGGCGAGGCGCCTCCCACCCTGTGCCCGCCCGGCGGGCGCGCCGTGGCCATGGCGATCGCCGAGAAGCTGGGCGTCTCGGTCAGTTTCGGCGATCAGGAGGAACTCGAGCCGGAAGTCGCCTTCGTCAACGAGGATCTGTGCATCGGCTGCACCCGCTGCCTCAAGGAGTGCTCGACCGACGCCATCGTCGGCGCGGCCAAGCAGATTCACACGGTGATCGCCGAGGTCTGCCACGCCTGCGGAAAATGCGCCAAGGTCTGCCCGACCGACTGCATCGAGATGCGCGCGGTGCCGGCCACGCTGGCGACTTGGCATTGGAAGAAGCCGCGCGTCAAGGTGGCGTCATGAAGCTGTTTCGCATCCGGGGCGGCATCCATCCGGAGTACCGCAAGGAAATGACCGCCGGCAAGGCGATCGAGCCCTTGCCGATGCCCGCCCTGCTGCATCTGCCCTTGCAGCAGCATATCGGCGCGCCCGCCGTGCCGGTGGTGGCGGCCGGCGACCGGGTGCGCAAGGGTCAGCTTCTGGCGCGGGCGCGGGGCGAGATCTCGGCGCCGGTACACGCGTCGACCTCGGGCCGCATCGTCGACATCCTGCCCTTCGCGGCGCCCCATCCATCGGGCTTGGCGCAGCCGACCATCCTGCTCGAACCGGATGGCCTGGACGAATGGACCGACCTGCCGCCGCCGCTCGACCCCTTTTCCGTACCGCGCGAAGAGATCGCCCGCCGCGTCGCCGAATGCGGCGTGGTCGGCATGGGCGGGGGCACCTTCCCCTCGGCGGTCAAGCTGGATTTGGGGCGCAAGTTCCCGATCGACGTGCTGGTCATCAACGGCGCCGAATGCGAGCCCTACTTGACCTGCGACGATCGCCTGATGCGCGAATGCACCGCCGAGGTGGTCGACGGGGTGCGCATCATGGCCCGCGCCTTGGGGGTCGAGCGCATCGTCATCGCCATCGAGAAGAACAAGCCCGAGGCGCTGGCGGCGATGGCCGCCGAATCCGCCGCCTTCGCCGAAGTCGAGGTGGTGCCCTTGCCGACCCGCTATCCGATGGGCTCGGAACGCCATCTGGTCACCGCGCTCACCGGCCGTGAAACGCCGGCCCGCAAGCTGACCGCCGATATCGGCGTGGTCGTCCACAACATCGCCACGGCCAGGGCCGTCCATCACGCGGTGCGCCTGGGTCGGCCGCTGATCAGCCGGGTGGTCACGGTCAGCGGGCGGGCGGTGCGCGAGCAGAAGAATCTCGACGTGCGGCTGGGCACCCTGGTGTCGCAACTGATCGAACATTGCGGCGGGCTGGTCGAGCCGCCGGTCCATTACTTAAGCGGCGGGCCGATGATGGGCCAGGCGATGCCCGGCCGCGAGGTGCCCGTCGTCAAGGGCACCAGCGGCATCCTGGCGCTGACGGCGGCCGAGGCCCATGAACGCGACACGATGCCCTGCATCCGCTGCGGCAGTTGCGTCACCGCCTGCCCATGCGGCCTGGTGCCGGTCGAGATGGCGCAAATGATCCGCCACGAGAAGTTGGACGCGGCGGCCCGCATCGGTCTGCTCGACTGCCTGAATTGCGGAAGCTGCGCCTATGTCTGCCCGGCCCACATTCCGCTGGTGCAGTACTTCAATTATGGCAAGGGCCGTCTCGCCGCCCTGCAGCGCGACCGGCGCAAGCAGGAGATGACCAAGCGGCTGGCCGAGCAGCGCGCCGAGCGCGTCGAGCGCCTGGATCGCGAACGCAAGGCCAAGATGGCCGCCGCCAAAAAGGCCGCCGCCGAGAAGCAGGAGGGCGGCGCATGATCTCCACCCACGACATCAGCGGACCCTACGCCCATCAAAAGACCAGCATCCGGCGCACCATGGCGCTGGTGATGGTGGCCCTGCTGCCCGCCACCCTGTTCGATTTGTGGGTGTTCGGCTGGCCGGCGATCAATCTGCTGGTCCTCACCCTGGCCGCCTCGGTGGCCGCCGAGGCGGGCTGTCTCTCCTTGGCCGGCAAGCGGCTTCCGCTGTTCCTGGGCGACGGCTCGGTGGTGCTGACCGGCTGGCTGCTGGCGATGAGCCTTCCACCCTGGGCGCCGTGGTGGATCGCGGTGCTGGGCGGCGTGGTCGCCGTGGTGCTGGGCAAACACGTGTTCGGCGGGCTGGGCCAGAACGTCTTCAACCCGGCGATGGTCGGGCGCGTGGCGCTGCTGATCTCGTTCCCGCTGCCGATGACCATGTATGTGGCGCCCCGGCCGCTGTTCGGCGCCGGTTCGCCGGGCTTCGTCGAGGGGCTGTCGATCACCTTCGGCGGCTGGGATTACGACGCGCTCAGCGCCGCCTCGACGCTCGGCCACGTCAAGACCGAACTGGCGCGCGGCGTGGCGCTGGATCAGGCGATGGGCGGCACCGACCTGATGGCGCTGGTGATGGGCACCGTGCCGGGCAGCATGGGCGAGACCTCGGCCGCTCTGCTGCTGCTGGGCGGGCTGTTCCTGATCGCCCGGCGGGTCATCTCGTGGCACATCCCGGTGTCGATGCTGGGCGCCCTGTTCGCTTTGGCCACGCTGATGCACTGGGTCGACCCGGCGCGCTTTCCCGGCGGGTTCTATCATCTGGTGACGGGGGCCGCGGTGCTCGGCGCCTTCTTCATCGCCACCGATCTGGTCACCTCGCCGGTCACTCCGCCGGGGCAACTGGTCTACGGCGCGGGGATCGGCATCCTGACCTATGTGATCCGCACCTGGGCCGGCTTCCCCGAGGGCATCGCCTTCGCGGTGCTGCTGATGAACGCCATGACGCCGTTGATCGACCGTTGGGTCCGGCCGCGCGTCTATGGCCGCACCCTGCGCGGCGAGCCGCTCCAGCCGAGGAGGAAGGCATGAAGACCGGCCCTTGGATTCATGCCGTCGTGCTGGGTGGTTTCGCGATGGCCACCGCCGCGTTGCTCAGCGTGGCCGATATCGGCACGCGCCAGGAGATCGCCCTGCGCAAGGCCGAGGACCTGAAGGCCTCGCTGGCCCAGGTGCTGCCCGCCGACCTATATGACAACGACGTGGTGGGCGAGGCGCTGACCCTCTCCGACGGCGAGCGCGACGTCACCGTGTTCCGCGCCACCAAGGGCGGCGCCCTGGCCGGCGTGGCCTACGAGATGGTCGGGCGCGGCTATGCCGGCGACATCCGCGTCATCCTGGGGGTGGCGCCGGACGGCACGTTGCTTGGCGTGCGCACCGTGGCCCACAAGGAGACGCCCGGTCTGGGCGACAAGATCGAGGTCGCCAAGTCGCCCTGGATCACCCGCTTCAGCGGTCTGGGCCTTGGCAATCCGCCGGTCGAGCGCTGGAAGGTCAAGAAGGACGGCGGCGAGTTCGACCAGTTCAGCGGCGCCACCATCACGCCCCGCGCGGTGGTCGGCGCCATCCGCGACGGCCTCGCCTTCTACGACGCCAATCGCGCCCGCTTCACGGAGGCCCGCTGATGCCCAACACCCCACGCTACGGCGCCATCGTCAAAGAGGCGCTTTACGACAACAACGTGGTGTTCGGGCAGATGCTGGCGCTGTGCCCGACGTTGGCCGTGACCAGCACCGCGACCAACGGGCTGGGCATGGGGCTGGCGACCACCTTCGTGTTGGGGCTGTCCAACGCCGCGGTGGCGCTGCTGCGCAATTTCATCACGCCCGAGGTGCGCATCCCGGCCTATGTGCTGATCATCGCCACGCTGGTGACGGTGGTCGACATGGCGATGAACGCTTGGCTGCATGACCTTTATCAGGTGCTGGGCCTGTTCATTCCGCTGATCGTCGTCAATTGCGCGGTGCTGGGCCGCGCCGAGACCTTCGCCTCGCGCAACCCGGTGCTGCCCAGCGTGGTCGATGGCCTGGCCACCGGGGCGGGCTTCGCGGTGGCCTTGATGCTGGTCGGCGGCGTGCGCGAGGTGCTGGGCTCGGGCACCCTGTTCGCCAACGCCTCGTCGCTGCTGGGGCCGGCCTTCTCGTTCCTGGAAGTCACCGTGGTGGCCGATTACGGCGGCTTCCTGCTGTTCGTGCTGCCGCCCGGCGGGTTCCTGGTGGTCGGCTTCCTGCTGGCCGCCAAGCGCGTGCTCGACCGCCGTCTCGAACGCCTGCGGGTGGCCAAGGCGGCCGCCGCCGCGGCCGAAGCCGCCTGAAGGGGAGGGGAGCCGCCATGAAGATCGGAGTCGCCTACGCCACCGCCCAGCGCTCGGTCTGGCTCGACGTCGAAATCGACGAGGGCGCCACCGTGCGTCAGGCGATCGAGAAGTCGGGCGTGCTGAACCAGTTCCCCGACATCGACCTCGGCCAGCAGAAGGTCGGCACCTTCGGCAAGCTGGTCGAACTCGACTCGCCCGCCGAGGACGGCAGCCGCATCGAGATTTACCGGCCGATCGTCTGCGATCCCAAAACCGTCCGCCGCAAGCGCCCCGAGGGCGGCGCGCACGAGTAGCAGGCCGCGGAAAAGTCCCACCTTCTCCGTCATGGCCGGGCTTGACCCGGCCATCCACGTCTGTCCGCAGAAGAGAAAGCGGAAACAATGGCATGGGCGGTGACACGTGGATGCCCGGGATCAAGTCCGGGCATGACGGCGTGGGAGGTTGCCTGGGAGAATTGACGGCGTTCGTGGCGTTTGGGTGGCTTGCCCGCTTCGCTTTCGCGGTGCAATATCCCGCCGCTTTCGCAGCGCAGGAGAGACCCGTCATGACCAAGCCGCCCCGCAAGTTCTTCGAGCCCCTGGCCATCGGCGCGCCCGCGCCGTGGCGCGAAATCCCGGTGGCGCTGGAGCGGATGATTCATTTCTTCCCGCCCCACATCGAGAAGATGCGCGCCCGCGTGCCCGAGATGATCGCCCAGGTCGACGTGCTGCTGGGCAATCTGGAAGACGCCATTCCCGCCGACCAGAAGGAGGCCGCCCGCAAGGGCTTCATCGAGGTCGCCAAGGCCAATGAATTCGGCGCCACCGGCCTGTGGACGCGGGTCAACTGCCTGAACAGCCCGTGGTTCCTCGACGACGTGACCGAGATCGTCGGCCAAGCCGGCGACAAGGTCGACGTCATCATGCTGCCCAAGGTCGAAGGGCCGTGGGACATCCATTATCTCGACCAGCTTCTCGCCCAGTTGGAGGCGCGCCACGGGGTGCGCCGGCCGATCATGATCCACGCCCTGCTGGAAACCGCGCTGGGCGTCTCCAATGTCGAGGCGATCGCCGCGGCGTCGCCGCGCATGCACGGCATGAGCCTGGGGCCGGCCGATCTGGCCGCCTCGCGCGGCATGAAGACGACGCGGGTGGGCGGCGGTCATCCGTTCTACGGCGTGCTGGCCGATCAGGCGGGCGAGGGGGCGCCGCGCACCCTGTTCCAACAGGATCTGTGGCACTACACGGTCGCCCGCATGGTCGATGCTTGCGTCAGCAACGGCATCCGCGCGTTCTACGGCCCGTTCGGCGATTTCGCCGACGACGCGGCCTGCGAGGCGCAGTTCCGCAACGCCTTCCTGCAAGGCTGCGTCGGCGCGTGGTCGCTGCACCCCAAGCAGATCGAGATCGCCAAGCGGGTGTTCAGCCCCGATCCCACCGAGGTGCGCTTCGCCAAGCGCATCCTCGACGCCATGCCCGACGGCTCGGGCGCGGTGATGATCGACGGCAAGATGCAGGACGACGCCACCTGGAAACAGGCCAAGGTGATCGTCGATCTCGCCCGCCGCGTGGCGGCCCGCGACCCCGACATGGCGACCGCCTACGCGCTATGAAGGCGTGATTGACAGCATGGGCTCCGCGGTCTTAAAGACGGAGCCCATGCGAATCGCCATACTCCTTCCCTGCTACAACGAGGCCGCCGCCATCGGGGGGGTGGTCCGTGAATTCCGCGCCGTGTTGCCGGCCGCGACGATCTACGTCTACGACAACAATTCGAGCGACGACACGATGGCCGTGGCGCGGGCGGCCGGCGCCGTGGTGCGCGGCGAGCCCTTGCAGGGCAAAGGCAACGTGGTGCGCCGCATGTTCGCCGACATCGAGGCCGACATCTATGTGATGGCCGATGGCGACGGCACCTACCACGCCCCCTCGGCGATCCCGATGATCCGCCGGCTGGTCGAGGACAATCTCGACATGGTGGTCGGCACCCGTCTGCACAGCGAGGTCGACGGCGCCTTCCGCGCCGGCCACCAGTTCGGCAACCGGATGCTCACCGGCTTCGTCGGTTGGCTGTTCGGCAACCGCTTCCAAGACATGCTGTCGGGCTATCGGGTGTTTTCGCGCCGCTTCGCCAAGTCGTTCCCGGCGCTGTCCCAGGGATTCGAGACCGAAACCGAGTTGGCGGTCCACGCGCTGGAACTGCGCATGCCGGTGGCCGAGGTCTCGACGCCCTACGGCGCCCGTCCCGAGGGCTCGCAAAGCAAGCTGCGCACCTATCGCGACGGCTTCCGCATCCTGATGACCATCCTGATGCTGTTCAAGGAGGAACGGCCGCTCGGCTTCTTCTCGCTGGTCTTCGCGGCGTTGTTCGGGCTGGCCTCGCTGCTGGGTGGGCCGCTGGTGGTCGAATGGCTGGAGACCGGCCTGGTGCCGCGCTTTCCCACGGCGATCCTGGCGACCGGCGTGATGATCCTGGCCTTCCTCAGCCTGTCCAGCGGCTTCGTGCTCGATACGGTGACGCTGGGCCGGCGCGAGATGAAGCGCATGGCCTATCTTTCGATCCCCGGCCCCAGCCCGGTGCCCCAGCCGGCCGAAACGGTGTCGGTGTCGGCGCCGGCGGACCCGGCCCTGGTCTGATGCGCACCACGCCGCTCGTCCTCGTCCTGTTCCTGGCGGTGGCGATCGGCGCCTGCGCCGCCGCGCTGGCCTGGGTCAACCGGCCGCAAGACGCCGGCCCCGGACTGTCGGAACCGCTGCCCAGCGCCTCGTTCGCGCCCTATCGCGAGGGCCAGAGTCCGCTGACCAAGGTTTATCCCAGCGCCGCCCAGATCGAAGAAGACCTCGCCCGCCTGCAAGGGCTGGTGCGCGGGGTTCGCACCTACACCGCGCGCGAGGGGATGGACGTGGTGCCGGCCCTGGCCGGCCAATACGGCCTGACCGTGACCCACGGCGCCTGGATCGGAGGCGAAGACGACCAAAACCGGGCCGAGATCGAGGCGCTGATCGCCGCGGCCAACCGCCATCCCGACACCATCCGGCGGGTGATCGTCGGCAACGAGGTTTTGCTGCGCAACGATCTGAGCGCGGCCAAGCTGATCGCGCTGATCCGCGAGGTCAAGGCGCGGGTCGCCCAGCCGGTCTCCTATGCCGACGTGTGGGCGTTCTTCCTGAAGAACCCCGAGGTGGCGGCCGAGGTCGACATACTGACCATTCACATCCTGCCCTTCTGGGAGGACGAGCCGGTCTCGGTCGAGAACGCGGCCGAGCACATCGTCAAGATATACCGTCTGATCGCCGACGCCTTCCCCGGCAAGCCGATCCTGATCGGCGAATCCGGCTGGCCGACCCTGGGCCGCCAGCGCGGCCCGGCCGCTCCCGGCGTGGTCAACGCGGCGCGCTTCCAGCGCTCGCTGGTCCAGGTCGCCCGCGACAACGGCTTCGACTTCAACTTCGTCGAGGCGTTCGACCAGCCGTGGAAGAGCGCCCAGGAAGGCACCATGGGCGCCAGTTGGGGCATGATCTCCAGCGCGCGCGAGGTGCGCTATCCGCCCGAGGGGCCGGTGGTCGAGGACCCGCACTGGCCGGTCGAGCTGGCCCTTTCCGCCATGCTGGCGGCCGGGCTGTTGGCGG
>JADFZP010000105.1:7271-8947 GCA_015232485.1 Alphaproteobacteria bacterium | reverse complement strand
GCATCATCGCAGACCCGGCTACGCTGAGAAGGCAGTCGTGGGAGGACGCTTACGTCGCGCGGCCACCGCAAGGCTGCGCTGCTGCGCCGTTTCACTCCCACGACGGCCAGGGCAGGCGGTACGCGGCGGCAAGGCCGGCCATCACACATTATCCGCTCCGTGATCGCCTGCCACCTCAGAGGCAGTTTCTTAGCGCAGTCGTCAGCAGCCCAGGGGGGGGCAGCGTCAAAGTCCGATCAGCCCCGCGCCTGGCCTGCCGAAGGCGGGGACGCCAGCTTGGCAGCCACCCGCTCCAACAGAGAAAGCTCCAGGCGGTTGAGCAGGCCTTCCACCCAGACAAGGGCGCGATCACAACCTTTGGAGCCAGCGCGCTCGGAAGCGATCCACTCTTCGATGGCGCTTACGCCCCCCTCGCTCGCCAGGCGGGCCAGGTCGCTCCACTCGCGTGCCGTCTCGCCGGTGTCGACTTTTATGAACAGGCCCCACAGCGTCGCCAGGATGTCTTCCGAAGAGGCCGGCGTGAGCAGTGCGGCATCGAAGCGCACGTCCGCCGGGAAATTGTCGGGCGGGCAAGGTGCGGCCGAGGACAGCAGAACCACCGGCATGCCCGGCTGTAGGGCGTGCGCCTCGCGCAACACCGACCAGCCATCCACATCCGGCATCATCTGGTCGGTCACGACGATGCTCCACTCGCCTTCCCGAAGCCGCGCGAGCGCGGCGGCTCCGCCGGATGCCGTTTCGACCGCAAATCCGGCATCCTCGCAAAGCTCCGCCAGCAAGCCGAGTTGAAACGCATCGTCGTCAACCAGTAGAACGCGCGGGGAATGGGTGTCTGGCGGCCCGGCAAGCCGCTGGCGGGATGCCGCGTGTGAAGAATATCCGATGACCGGAACGCGCAGGGAAAAGGCGAACAGGCTCCCCTGGCCCGACGTGCTGACGGCGCTGATTTCGCCGCCCATCTGGCGGAGAAGTTCCCGGCAGATCGGCAGTCCGAGGCCAAAGCCCCTTTCGCCGCCCCCCTCCCGGCCGCGCACGAATGGCTCAAAAATCCTTTGCAGCACTTCGGCCGCCATTCCCTCGCCATCGTCCTCCACCGCGAAGTCCAGCGTTGCCTCGCCGGCTTTCGCCTGCGCTCGGCAGGTCAGGCGCAGCGTGCCGTCGCGGGTATGGCGATTGGCGTTGGCGAGCAGGTTGTCCAACACTTGGCGCAGGCGTTCGCCATCCGCTTCGATGTCGATGTCCAGGTCGCCTAGAAAGCGGCACTCCAGGCGGCTGCCTTGCGCCTCGACGACGATGCGCGCGCTTTGCGCGATTTCGTCCAGCCAGGGGCGCAGCGCCAGTGGGCCGGGGGAAATCCGCAACTGGCCGGCCTCGGCGCGCGCCTCGTCGAGCAGTTCGTCGATTTGCCGCAGCAGTCGCAGGGCGCTGCTATCGATGCCACGCGTGCCTTCCGCGAGGCTGAGCTTCGCCGAGTTGCGGCCCAGCATGCGGCTGTAACCGAGGATGGTGTTGAGCGGCGAACGCAACTCGTGGCTCACGCGCGCGAAGAAAGCTGATTTGGCGGCCTGCACCTGTTCCGAAACCTGCAAGCGCTCGCGAAGTTGCCGGGTTTGCTCGGCCAGGCCGATGAGGATCAGTGGGGCGGCCATCAGGAAAAAGTGGGTGCTGAACTCCAT
>JADFZP010000105.1:3392-7260 GCA_015232485.1 Alphaproteobacteria bacterium | reverse complement strand
AGGCAGCCAGCCGTGATTTGCCATCTGGCGGGCCGTTTCGGTCGCCAGGGCAAGAAAGAAGGCCAGAACGAAAATCCGCGCGCCGGCATAACCCCGCCGCCAGCGCTCGATCGTCAGCACGAAGGTGGCAAAGTTGTGCACGACCACCGCCAAGGACATGATGCGCACGCCCTCGCCGTAGTTGAATGGCGCGATCAGCGCGCCGGCAACGGAAGCCCAGCGCAGGAGGGTCAGCAGACGGTTGGCGCGTGGCATGCCGCTCGTCAGATCGAGCGCATGACTCACTACTTTCGAAAGGCTGAAAAAAGCCAGCAGGGCCAGCAGCGCCAGGGTGAAGGGCGGCAGCGGCCGGTCCGCGAACCACAGATAGGTGGCGAGGAAGTTCTGCCGGCTGGCCTCCAGGCCGGCCATGCCGAACAGCATCAGCCCGAGCCACAAGTACTGGGTCTCGCGCAGCCACAGGTAGGTCAGCAGCGCGAGGAGGCTGCAGACGACGAAGCCGGCCAAGAGCGCCGAGAGTTTCATCAGGCCCGTGCTGTCGGCGAAGCGATAGGCCGTCGGTTCCCAGAGCACGGTCGCCATGTCGGTGACGCCGCGCGCATCGACGCGCAGCAGCACCTCGTGGGTTGTGCCTGACGTTAGATCCAACGGAAATATTGGATCGACCGCGATGATCGGCCGATCATTTCGGGCGACGCCACGCCCGGAATGCAGCACACGCCAGTCGTTGCCCGTGCGCTGATAAAGATCGACGCGTACGGTCTTCGCGGTGCCAACGACCAGCCAGCGCGTCGCCGGCGGCAGGCCGGCGTACTCCAGCCCGATATGCAGCCAGAACACCCCGGCATTGAAAGTGGTGGCAAGATCCCGCCGGGTTGCCGGCCGGAACTCATCCAGCCGGGCAAGGGCATCGTCAAGTTGGAGACTTCGATCGCGATCCCGTAGCAGCTTCAGGTGTGGAGACAAATCGACCCGCTCGGTTTCAGCGGTGATTGAAGCGACAGGGGGCGGGGACGCTTTGTCCGCCCAAACCGGCCCGCCCGCGACCGCCAGCCACAGCAGGGGCAGCGACCACAGTAGCCAGCGCCGCAATCCGGCCATCAAGACGCCCCGTCTCCGACCGCCTCGTCGCTCGCGCGCCTGCGAAAATCGCGTGGTGAGCATTCGAAGCGCTTCTTGAACTCCGTGGCGAAATTGGCCGGCGAGCCATAGCCGCAGTGGACGGCGATATCGGCGACGGGCGTATCGGTCTGGACCAGCAGTTGGCGTGCCAGCTTCAGGCGCTGTTCACGCAGCCAGCCGAATACCGTCAGCTGGAAGGCCTCGTGGAAGGCCTCGCCGAGGCGTTTCTCGTTGGTACCCAACTGGCGTACCAAACTGTCCATAGATGGCGGATCGCCCAGGTTCTCCAGCAGCAGGGTCGAGGCCGCGGTGACCAGGGCCGACTGGCCCGGAGCGCTGTTGGTGCTGATTCTTGGCGCCGAACCGAGACGGTGCGACAGTTCCAGATGGATGCCGATCCTGGCCAGCACTTCTTCCTCGCTCACGAAGGGCTTGATGATGTAATCCACCGCCCCGAGCGAAAGGCCGGTCAGCCGGTCGGCCTTGTCTTCGGCGGCGGTCAGGAAGATGACCGGGATTGCTTGCGTGCGCGGGTCGCCCTTCAGGCGACGCAGCGTGCCGAAACCGTCAAGGCCCGGCATACGCACGTCCAGTAGAATAAGGTCCGGCAGCTTGAGCTGCGCCTTGCGGTAGCCATCCATGCCGTCGAAACTTACCACGGTGCGCCATTGCCGCGCGGCCAGCAGGTCGATCAGCACGCGCAGTTCCGAGACCGAATCGTCGATCATCAGGATGGTGGGCGCGGTGGTTCGCGCGGGCAGCGGCGTCATGGTGAAACGCGTGTCCTTCAAAGCGGCGGGCGACATTCTAGACTGTCGTGCGAAAAAAGGCGCAGCCGTTACACAAAAAAATTGCTCCCAATCCGGCTCACCCGCGCCTCCTCGGCTCCGGCGGACGGCCAAAAAACTCCGTCCAGCAAAGTTTTTGGAAGCTCAATCAAAAGTCCTCCTTTTACCTGCCCGGTAGTATGCGGCTGTTTATTGCCGACCTGCCGCCAATCTCCTGGGGAACGATGCGATACGGCCGCCTGTTTGCCGGGCTCTGCCTCCTGTTACAAGTCGGTGGTGGCGTCTGTGCGCATGCGGCAGACGGCGGGCCGGTGAAACTGCGCTATTGCGTCGACCCCGACTGGCCGCCCTATGAGATCATCAACCCGAAGGGCGAGCACGAGGGGATCGCCGCCGACCTGCTGAAGATGGTGGCGAAGCGGGCCGGCATTCAACTTGAGCTTGTGCCCACCCGTGACTGGGAGGACAGTTTGGCGGCGGCCCGGGGCGGGCGCTGCCAGGCCCTCAGCTTCCTCAACAGCAGTCCGGCGCGGCAGGAGTGGCTTAGTTTCACCGAACCCCTGCTGGCCGATCCCAACGTGATCGTAACTCGGGAAGACCATCCCTATGTGGCCGACCTGGCCGCGGAGGGTGCGAAGACCATGGTGCTTCCGGCCGGCACCTCGGTCGAGGAACGGGTGCGGCGGGATTTCCCCAGGATCGCCATCACGGTGGTGGAAAGCGAAGCCGAAGCCTTCGCCATGGTATCGGCGGGCAAGGCCGACATGACCCTGCGTTCGATGAGTGTCGCCGTCTTCACCATCAAGAAGGACGGCATGTTCAACCTGAAGGTGTCAGGCCAGGTTCCCGGTTATGAAAACCGTCTGCGCGTGGGGCTGCGCAAGGATGCCGCCGAATTCGTTCCCGCGCTCGACCGAGCCATCGCCGGCCTGACCTCGGACGAACGCCGGGAAACCCTCAACCGGCACGTATCCATCACCATCAAGCCGCCGCTGGATTGGCGGGTGGTGGGGGCGATCGCCACCGGCGTGCTCCTGATCGTGGTGATCTTGGTCCAGCGCGTCCGCCTGAGTGTCGTCGCACGCAACCGGGCGCTGTCCGAATTGACCCTGGAATTCCGTCAGCGTCAGGAAATGGAGCGATTTCTGTCCATGCTGACGCATGAGTTGAAGCGTCCCATGTCGGTGTTGCGGCTGCTGCTTGGCGGGGCGGAACTGCCGCCACGCAACCGTGCCTTCGCCGAGGGCGCCGTCATGGACATGAACCGCCTGCTGGAACACTGCCTGCAAGTGGACCGGCTGGACCAGGGCGTGGTGTCGGTGTGTCGGGCGGAATGCGGCGTCACCGAGATCGTGGCCGAAGCCGCCGAGGCCACCGGATTGGCCGAGCGCTTCCGGCTGGACCTGGATGATGATTTGGTTCTGATGACCGATCGCACCTTGCTGCGCAGCATCATGGACAACCTGTTCATCAATGCGACCAAGTACTCCCCGTCGGACAGCCCGATCGGTGTCACCGTCCGGACGGAGTGGCGCGATGACACCCCAGGCATCCGCTTCACCGTGGAGAACGCTTGCGGCCCGGCCGGGCATCCCGATCCGGCGCGGGTGTTCCAGCGCTATTACCGCGCCCCCCTGGCCAGCAAGACGTCGGGATCCGGCCTGGGACTCTATCTGGTGCGCGGCCTTTCCCGATCACTCGGCGGCGAGACCGCCCTTGTTTCCAGCCATCCCGCCATGGTGAGGTTCGACCTGTGGCTCCCGTTCTGAGCATCGTCGTCGTCGAGGACCATGACGACCTGCGCGAGGTAACCGTCGATTATCTGCGGCGCCAGGGCCACACGGTCGTGGGCGTCAGTTGCGCCGAGGCCGTGGACGACGAGGCCGGCCGCCATCCCATAGACCTGCTGATCGTCGACCTCAACCTGCCCGCCGAGGATGGCCTGAGCCTGGCTCGGC
>JADFZP010000105.1:0-3332 GCA_015232485.1 Alphaproteobacteria bacterium | reverse complement strand
CTATCGCGATGGCGCCGACATCTACTTGACCAAGCCGGCCTCGGTCGACGAATTGTCCGCCGCCGTCCACGCCCTGTCGCGTCGCCTGTCCGCCGCCGAACCCCAATCCCGGCCCCAGGGATTCGATCTATCCTTCCGGGCGCTTACGCTGTCCAGCCCCTACGGCCAGTGTTCCGTGACCAGCACCGAGGCGGTGCTGCTGGCGGGGCTTGCCCGGGCCGCGGGATGCCGCCTGGAAAGCTGGCAATTGCTTGAGCTGTGCGGCAAGGCCGAGATCGCGGACGGCAAGGCGGCGCTGGAAGTGCAGATCGTCCGCCTGCGCAAGAAGCTGCGCATGGTCGGCGCGCCCGAGGGTGCGGTCAAATCCATCCGCCGCTTCGGCTATCAATTATGCGTTCCCGTGCGTGTGTCCGCTTGATCGTAGGGTTCCGTAGGCTTTCGGCCACTCCGATCCGCTACACATCACCCCTGACTTTTTTTGGGGGCGAGCGATGGAAACGAGCGGGAACGGTCACGGGCCGTCAAAGGGACGGTATCTGGTCTCGCTGATGGCGCTCGAGCCGCGCCTGATGTTCGACGGCGCGGCGGTGGTCGACGCCGATGCCGCCCTGAGCGAAGCGCAAGAGGCGCCGATCCCCGCCGCCCCCGCCCCCACCCAGGTGCGCGAGGCCGATCCGTCGCAAAACAATGGCAAGAAGGACGTGGTGTTCATCGACACCTCGGTCGCCGGTTACAAGGATCTGGAGGCGACGGTGAACGCCGGTGTCGAGATCCAGGAGATCTCCGGCGGCGCCAGCGGCCTGGCCCAGATCGCCGCCTGGGCCGAAACCCATTCCGGATACGATTCCATTTCGCTGATCTCGCATGGCACGTCGGGCGCCGTGCAGATCGGCGCCGCCACCCTGGCCGATCCGCTGCTGGCCGATCCGGTCGTACAGGCGCAACTGGCGGCGATCGGACACAGCCTGAACGCCGGCGGCGATCTGCTGCTGTATGGCTGCGACATCGCCCAGGGTGCCGGCGGCCGGCAGTTCGTGGACAATCTGGCCGCCGCCACCGGCGCCGACGTCGCCGCGTCGACCGACACCACCGGCGCGGCCTCGGACGGCCGCAACTGGACGCTGGAATATGCCACCGGTCGCATCGACGCCGACGGGGTCGATGGCGAGTCCTGGCACGGGGACCTGGGCTGGATCGGGCTTGGCGGTGCGGGCTTCACCTCCAACGGTGCCCTAAGCGAAACGCTTGCCGTTGCTCCCGACGGCACCCTTTATCTCGCCTATGCCGACTACATCGACTCAAGCACGGTCAAGGCGACGGTGAAGAAATACAGCTCGGCCGACGGCTGGACCACGGTCGGCGATGCGGATTTCGTGTCACTGACCAAGGGTGCAGAGAACCACTCCAGCTTTTACGGCTACTTCCTCTCGCTCGAGATCGCCCCGGACGGAACCCCCTACGTGGCCTACAGGGGAACGGACTACACGGCGAGGGTGATGAAATACGACGGCTCCGCCTGGGTCGCGGTGGGCGGCGCCGTCTCGGAGGTGTACGCCGATTACGAATCCCTGGCCATCACCCCCGACGGCACAATTTATGTGGCCTTTCGGGATTACCAGCAATATACCGGCGCGTATGTAGGCGCCACGACCACCGTGATGAAATATTCAAACGGCGCCTGGACCCCAGCCGGGACTCCAGGATTTACATATCAACCGGGCGATTACACTAATGGAACCATGAGCCAGACTTTGGCGGTTGACCCTGACGGCAACCTCTACCTCGCCTATTTAAAAGTCAATCCAACTTACTCTATCTACGTTCACAAATACTCCCCCGAAACAAACACTTGGACGACGGTCGGCGATACCACCGCCGTGACGACCGCCCTTAATCAAGGCCTCTCGATGAGCATGGCCTTCGCTGCCGACGGCACTCCCTATCTGTCCTACGATTTCACTTGGGGCGTCAACGGCCAAAGCGTTGGCGTCATGCGTTACGCCTACGGCGATATAACTTCCTGGGACGACGATTATAACGAGATCGTCACTCAGGGTTATCGGTGGGAAGCTGTTGGCACCGGCGTGCAGGCGGGCTCCAGCTACGGATCGGTGCAGGTCGCGCCCGATGGCACGGTGTACTGCGCCTATACCGATCTCGGTATGCCGGGTTACACCCTCCTGAAGGCGGGGGTGAAGGCCTACGATCCGGTCGCCAACACATGGGTATCCGTCGGTCCCGCCGGTCTGTCGGCCGGCAACGCCGCCCACACATCCCTGGCGGTCGGCGCCGACGGCGGTGTGTACCTCGCCTATGAGGATTTCAGCGCCACAGCGGCGTCCGGGTATGGAAAGGCGACGGTCATATCCTGGGTGACGGCCCCCCAGGCGACGTCGAGCAACCGTGTCGATGCCCAGACCACCAAGGGCTCCGACGGGCTGGACTACACCGTCACCTTCAACCAGGAGGTGGCCGGAGTGGACGCCTCGGACTTCGCGGTGACCAAGGGCGCGGGCGTCACCGGCACCCCGACCATTTCCGTCACCGCCGTCAGCGCCACGACCTATACCGTGCATGTGGCGGGGCTGTCGGGCGACGGCACGGTGCGCCTGGACCTCAATTCCAGCGGCACCGGCATCGCCGCCGTCTCGGGCGGGGTCGCCATCGCCGGCGGCTACGCCTCGGGCCAGACCTACACGCTGGACAACACCGCCCCCGCCATCAGCGGCGTCACTCTCAATTCCTCCACCTACAAGATCGGGCAGACCATCACGGCCACCATCACGGTGGCCAGCGACGCCGACACCTATACCCTGGGATCGCTGTCCATCGCTGGTCACACCTTCACCGGTCTGACCAAGGTCAACGCCACCACCTACACCGCCACCTACACGGTGCAGGACGGCGACACCGACCTGTTCGCCGGTTCGCCCGCGGTCAGCGCCGTTCTGGCCGATGGCGCAGGCAACAGCAACACCGCCTATACCACCGCCGTCACCGGCCCGGTGACCATCGACGGCCACGGCCCCACCGACATCACGCTGACCGGCGGCACCGTCACGACGGCGGCCGGAGCCAACGCGACGGTCGGCACGCTGGGGACGGCCGACACCACTTCGGGCGACACGTTCACCTACACCTTGGTCGCCGGCACCGGCGGCACCAACAACGCCAGCTTCGACATCGATGGAAACGCCTTGCGGGTCGGCGATCCGGCGGCCCTGGGCGCCGGGACCTACGGCGTGCGCGTCCGCACGACCGATGCCGTCGGCAACTGGTTCGAGGAAGCCTTCTCGGTCACCGTCAGCACCAATGCCGCCCCCACCAACGGC
>JADFZP010000104.1 GCA_015232485.1 Alphaproteobacteria bacterium | reverse complement strand
TAGTCCCACCACGGCTTGCCGGTGAAGCCCATGTAGACGTGGCCGATGAAGAACACCAACATCGCGAAGGCCGCCGCGGTGTGGACGAAGGCCACCATGCCCAGTGACAACCCGCCCAGACCGAGCGCCGGCCAGTCGTTGTAGTAAAGATAAAGCAGTCCCGACACCCAGATGGCCGGGCTGATCACCACCTTGAACAGCAGATAGGCCAGCCGCTGCATCGGGTTGTGCTTGGCGGCGAGGGTCTTTTTGTAGGGATGCGTCACGCCGGGCTGGAAGATGCCGACGCTGTAATACATCGCCACGGCGATCAGCTTGTCGCCGGTGGGGACGTAATGGCGCCACTGGCCGGTGGTCAGGTGCCAGAAGATCGCGAAGGCCCACAGGACCATCAGCGCCCAGGCCAGGGTGATGTGCAGATCGGCGGCCTGGCCCCATTTCATCATCTGAAAGGTTCCATGGACCGAAAACCCGGTGCCCATCAACCCCATGATGAGAAGCGCCTGCGACCAGTGCCAGAACCGCTCGAAGCGGGTGAAGATGACGGCATGTGCCATGGTTACCTCCCGCGCCGCGAGGCGACGATACGCAGGGCGAGGTGGACGAGCACGCCCGCCAATGTGAGCCCCGCCAGACCGAAGCCGGCGAGATCAAGCCAGGCGAAGCGGTCGCGGCCGGGCAGGTAGAACCCCGGCAGGTTGGCGAGCCGCCCCGTGGCGGAATGGCACGAGCCGCACTTCACGGCGTCCTCCTTGGGCGCCACCATGTGGGTGATCGGCCACAGATAGACGCTATCAGTGAAGCCGAACTGGCCCGAATAGGCGAAGCCCGCGTCGCGCATGCCGGCGTCGAGCGCCTTGCCCCAATCCCAGTTGCCCCAGAAGGCGTTCGCGTCCTTGCCGAAGACGTGCGGTATGAGCAGGGTCTTGTTGACCGTGTCGTAGGGCTGCTTGCCCTTGAATTCCTTGAACGGCCAAATGCGCGAATTGGGGTCGTCGGCCGAGCCCGAGATCATGTTGATGCCGACCGGCTTGGTGTCGTCGAATTTCTCGCCCTTCACGGTGTACTTGATCCCGCCGTCGAACCAGCGATAGGTCGGCGTGACATTGGCCGCGAATTGGAAGTCGCCCTTCATGCTGTCATACGAGACGTGGCCGGACTCGTCCTTGACCACATAGGGCTTGCCGTCCTTCAGCTTGCCGGCCGTCGACCAGTCCCAGGCCATCTTGGTCGCCTGCTTGCGGGCGAATTGCGGGACGTGGCAAGTGGGGCAGGCCACCCGGTCGGTGTGGTCGTTCAGCTTGGCCGCGAACTTGTCGTCCTTGTGCGGCGCCATGCCGTGGCACGACTCGCAGGTCGCGCGGCTGCCGTCGTCGCGGCCGGGAACGTCGATGCCGTGGTCGTCCTTGGCCTTGGTGGCGAAGCGCGAGCCGGCGGTCAGGTGGGCGGTGGTGGTGTGGCAGGTGGCGCAGCCGAAGTTCAGGCCATCGGCGGCCATGTGGACGTCAAGCTTCTTGTCGGGCATGCCCAGCGACGAATCGATGTCGCCATGTTTGACGGCGTCGCCGCCGCCACCGAAGAAGTGGCAGGCGCCGCAGGTCTGGCGGCTGGTCTGACCGACATTCTTGGCCACCTTGACCAGATCGACGGCCGGCCAAACCTTGCCCGGCGGAAACTGCTTCTCGACATAGTTGGGATGGCCGGCGTCGACCGGGAACTTCTTGTAGCCGCCCGTGCGGTCGTGGCAGACGAGGCAGTCGACATTGGCCTCGGAGGCGAAGTCGAAGCCGTCGTCCTTCCAGCCGAAGCCGATATGGCAAGATGTGCAGCGCGGCTCGTTGGTGCTCAGCGAGACGCAGAAGTTGTTGACGATGTTCTTCTTGCCCAGACGCTGGCCGGTCTGGGGATTGGTGTAATCCCACGTCCAGTGCAGGCTTTTGTGAATCTGCTTGGCGGCCTCGGTGTGGCAGGCCAGGCAGGCCTTGGTGACATCGGGGCCGGTGGCGAAGGGGCCTTCCAGCTCCTTGAATTTCGAGTGGTCGGCGGTGCTGGTCTTCACGGCCGGATCGGTGGCGGCGTGGGCCGACCCCCATCCCAGCGCGACGATCAGCAGGGCCGCGAAGACCCCTCGCATGGCGAATCGGATTGGCGGCATGATGCCCTCCCTTGGGCAATGACTGCTTCGCCTAATATATCACTGATCTAAATTAGCTTTTGAGCAGAGGGGGCATGGCCGCCATGCCCGGCGCGCGCGCCGGCGGAAAGACTCGCGATACGGGAAAATCATGATATATTTTATCGGTGCGAAATATATCACGATAACAATTCCAACCTGAGGAGGTTTCATCATGCCTGATGATGGTATCGCGGTATTCGAGCCCATCGACCTGCCCATTCCGCTGCCCGGCCCGGGGTTTCCCGTTCCGGCCGCCAGCGGCCTTTACGTTCGGCGCTTGGCCGTACCGTTCGCGCGCGTGATCGAGGAGGTGCGCCTCGACGTCGATGGCCGCTATCCCCAGATGACGGCCAGCGGCGTGATCCGGCCGGTCGGGCCCGGCGTGCCGGTCCATTGGATCGCCAAGCTGAGATTGGCGGCTCCCAACACCTGGAAGGGCGGCATCTGGTACAAGAACGGCAATGTGCTCGCCCTGCCGCAGACCAACGTGGTGATCGTCGCGACCCGCAACATCATTCCTGCCAATCGCTCCTTGAGGATCAGCTTTTCGGGAGGCGGTCGGCCCGAGGTCACGCGGGACCTGAGCTTCGAGTCCAGCTATTTCCGCAAGGTCGAGTTCGAGTTCGACTCGGTCGAGGGGGCAAATCCGGTCACCTCGATCGCCACCTGCGCTCATCCGAACCGGCCGGCGAACATGGCTTGCGAGAAGTTGAGCATCGAGACCGTCTTCCGCCGCGCGGGCTTCGAGGTCAGCCGGTCGGGTGACAATGTGATGCCCGGCCCGGCTCCGGGCGCCGACGCGGTGTGGAGCGACCAGGAGATGCACGACGCCATGCAGGCGCAGTGGTCCCGGTTCGCCAACCGTCCGCAGTGGGCGATGTGGGTGTTCTGGGCGGCGTTGCACGAAATGGGCGCGGGCCTGGGCGGCATCATGTTCGACTCGATCGGCCCCAATCATCGCCAGGGCACGGCGATCTTCACCGAGTCCTTCATCGGCGTGCCGCCTCGCAACGATGCCAATCCGGCCGCGTGGGTCGAGCGCATGCGCTTCTGGACCGCCGTTCACGAAATGGGACACGGCTTCAATCTGGCCCATTCCTGGCAGAAGCAGCATCCTCCGGAATGGGGAAATTCATGGATCCCGCTCGTCAACGATCGGGAAGCGCGCAGCTTCATGAACTACCCGGACAACGTGGCCGGCGGCCAGACCGCGTTCTTCGCCGATTTCGCGTTCCGCTTCAACGACCAGGAACTGCTGTTCATGCGGCACGCGCCCGAATCGTTCGTGCAGATGGGCAATGCCGACTGGTTCGAAGATCACGGCTTCCGCGAGGCGGCGGTGTCGCCCGAGCCGACACTGGCGCTTGAGGTGAGGGTCAATCGCCAGCGGCCCGTGTTCGAGTTCCTGGAAGCGGCGATGGCCGAGTTGAAGGTGACCAACATCGGCGGACGGCCCCTGATCGTCGACAGCGGCATCCTGGCCACCTCGCACGATCTGACCCTGATCATCCAGCGCGACGGCCGGCCGGCGCGCCAGTGGCGCCCCTTCGCGACCTATTGCCTGGCCGAGGACCCCATCGTCCTGGCGCCCGGCCAGTCGCTCTATCAGGCGGTGTTCCTGGGAGCCGGCACCAACGGCTGGGATCTCGCCGAGCCGGGAAACTACCTGGTGCAGGCGTGTCTGAGCTTCGGGGGCGAGGACATCGTCTCGAACCCCATGCGGCTGCGCATCCTGCCGCCGCGCGGCTATGAAGAGGAGCGTCTCGCCCAGGACGTGTTCTCCGACGGTGTCGGGCGGGTGTTGGCCTTCGACGGCAGCCGCGTGCTGGGCGGCGCGGTCGATACGCTGCTCGAAGTGTCCGAGCGGCTGGCCGGGCGTCCGGCGGCGCATCACGCCGAAGTGGCGATCGGTCTGGCGGCGGGTCGGCCGAGCAAGCTGCTGGTCGAGCGGGATGGCGCGCCCGCCATCCAGGTGTCGTCGGCCGACATGCGCGAGGCGCGGCAGCGGCTCGACTCCGCGCTGGTCGCGAACAGCGGGCAGGCGGCCGAGACGCTCGGCCATATCGAGTACGCGTATTATGCCGACCGTTACGCCGGTATGCTGGCGGGGGCGGGCGAGCCGGAAGCCGCCCGCGACACGCTGGTCACGCTGGGGAAGACGCTGACCCGGCGCGGCGTTCCGGGCTCGATCACCGACCGGGTGACCGGGCGTCTGGCGAGCCTGCCGGTGGCGGCGCGATAGAAAGGGAAGAGTCATGATCGCGGTCGATTTGCAGGACGGCTTCTTCCGCGATCGTGTCGTGGTCGCGGTGGACGGGCTCGAGCTCGCCCACCGCGATGGCGTCACCACGCGCACCCAGTTGGGCTTCGCCGCCACCATCGAACTGGCCGAGCCGGCCGGGACGACGCGGCTGGACATCGCGCTGCCCGACAAGGGGCTCGCCACCACAATCGATCTTCCCGCCGCGCGGCCATTATGGCTGGGCGTCTCGGTGGCCGATCACGGGCTGGTGGTCCGCATCCAGGAGCGGCCGTTCGGGTATGTGTGAGACCGCGAGCGGCTCAGATCTCGATCAGCAGAACGGGATTGTCATCGACCTTCGACAATGCCCGGTTCGAGTCCCTGGGCAACGGAATGCCCTTGCCGCGGCACCACATGATCATCGCGGCGGCGACCTCGGCCTTGCGGTAGCCGATTTGCTGCGGCATCGACGAATTGGGTGGTTGCAGAGTCACGGTCAGGGCCGGCTCGCGTTGCGGGACGAAGTCCATCGAGATCAATTTGCCCACCAGCGGCGGGCCGCTTTTGCCCGCTTTGGAGAGGTCGGTCATGGCCTGGAACAGTTCTTCCTGGCTGAAAATGATGCGTCGTTGTTCTTTTGGCATGGCCGGCACTCTAGCCGAGCCGGGCGAGGCCGTCCATCCCCGGCCTGGCGGCAATACGTCACCAAATGTGTCGGATCGTGACGGCGCCGCAAATGCACTGTTGCGGGACGGTGGATTTCCGGGAATCATCGGTGTTTTCCAGGGAGATCGACCCGGATGCCCGACACCATCGTCCTGCCCCAGGCGAACGCTCTGACCGCCAGGGACATCGACCCCAGCCTCGACCTCGAAGCCGAGATCGCCCGGCTGCGCCGCGAACGCAACGCCATCATCCTGGCCCACTATTATCAGGACGGCGAGATTCAGGACTTGGCCGACTTCGTGGGCGACTCGCTCGACCTGTCGCGCAAGGCGGCGGCCACCGACGCCGACGTGATCGTGTTCTGCGGCGTGCGCTTCATGGGCGAGGTGGCCAAGATCCTCAGCCCCGACAAGCTGGTGTTGATCCCCGACGCCGACGCCGGCTGCTCGCTCGAGGATTCGTGCAAGCCCGAGCCGTTCCGCGCGTTCCGCGAGGCGCATCCCGACCACATCGCGGTGACCTACATCAACTGCTCGGCCGAGGTGAAGGCGCTGTCGGACGTGATCGTCACCTCGTCGAACGCCGAGACGATCATTCGCCAATTGCCCGCCGACCGGCCGATCCTGTTCGCCCCCGACCGCCATCTCGGCGCCTTCATGCGGCGCAAGACCGGGCGCGAGATGACCCTGTGGCCGGGCTCGTGCATCATTCACGAGCAGTTCTCCGAGCGCGAACTGGTCAAGCTGAAGACCCAATATCCGGCCGCCAAGATCGCCGCCCATCCGGAATGTCCCGAGCCGATCCTCGTCCATGCCGACCATGTCGGCTCGACGCGGGCGATTCTCGATTACGTGCTGTCTTCGCCGGCCGACGAATTCATCATCGCGACCGAGAAGCACATCATCCACCAGATGGAGAAGGCCGCGCCGGGCAAGCGCTTCATTCCGGCGCCCGGCGCCGATGGTAGCTGCGATTGCGCCCGCTGCCCGTTCATGGCGCTCAACACCATGGAAAAGATCTATCTCGCGCTGAAGAACGACGCGCCGCGCGTCGAAATGCCCGAGGAGCTGCGCATCGCCGCCAAGGCGCCACTGACCCGCATGCTGGAGATGTCGGTCTCGATCGGCCGCCGCGATGCGGCTTGAATTCGAACGCGTCGTCGCCCAGGCCCTGGCCGAGGACATCGGGGCGGGCGACGTCACCTCGGCCACGGTGATCCCCGAGGCGCTTCGCTTCTCGGGGGTGATGGCGTCGCGCCAGCCCATGGTGGTGGCCGGCCTGCCCGGCGCCGAGGCGGCGTTCCGCGCCCTGGTCCCCGATCTGGTCTGGCGGCCCAGGGTCCAGGACGGCGATCAGGTGGCCGAAGGCGCGGTGATCGCCGAGGTGGCGGGATCGGCGCGCGGCCTGCTTTCGGCCGAGCGGGTGGCGCTCAATCTGTTGCAGCACCTGTCGGGCATCGCCACCCTGACCCGCGCCTATGTCCAAGCCATCGAGGGCTGCGGAGCGCAGCTTCTCGACACCCGCAAGACCGTGCCCGGTCTGCGCCTGTTGGCCAAATACGCGACCCGCATGGGCGGCGCGCGCAATCACCGCATGGGCTTGTTCGACGCGGTGCTGATCAAGGACAACCACATCGCGGTGTGCGGGGGCGTGGCCGAGGCGGTGCGCCGCGCCCGCGCCGGCTGGGACGGCGTGGTCGAGGTCGAATGCGACACGCTGGCCCAGGTGGCCGAGGCGCTGGCCGCCGGGGCCGACATCCTGCTGCTCGACAACATGACTCCGGCGGTTCTGCGCGAGGCGGTGGCGCTGGCCAAGGGCCGGGCCCGTACCGAGGCCTCGGGCGGGGTGACCCTCGACACCATTCGCGCCATCGCCGAGACCGGCGTGGACTTCGTCTCGGTCGGGCGCATCACCCAATCGGCGCCCGCCGTCGACATCGGACTGGATTGGGCGGCGGAGACGTGATGGATCAAAGCTTCGACGTCCTGGTGATCGGCAGCGGCGCGGCGGGCCTGAGCCTCGCCTTGGCCCTTTCCGCGCAGGCCCGGATCGCCGTGCTGTCAAAGGCCGAATTGCACGAGGGCAGCACGCTTTACGCCCAGGGTGGCATCGCGGCGGTGCTCGACGACAAGGATTCCACCGAGGCGCACATCGCCGACAGCCTGGACGCCGGCGCCGGGCTGTGCGACGAGCGCGCCGTGCGCTTCGTGGTCGAGAACGCCCGCCCGGCGATCGAGCGGCTGATCGGCTACGGCGTGGCGTTTGACCGGCGCGAGCGCAGCGACGGCCGCCTGGAATACCACCTGACGCGCGAGGGCGGGCACAGCCACCGCCGGGTCATCCACGCGGCCGACGCCACCGGCCGCGCCGTCGAGACGACGCTGCTTGGCCAAGTTCGCGAGCACGCCAACATCACCCTGCTGGAACACCGCATGGCGGTCGATCTGGTGCGCGCCAAGGAGCCGGACGGCACGCCGGGCCGCTGCGTCGGGGCCTATGTCTACGACATCGCGGGGCGGCGGGTCGATCTGCTGCGCGCCCGCGTGGTGGTGCTGGCGACCGGCGGGGCGAGCCGGGTCTATCTTTACACCTCCAATCCCGATGGCTCGACGGGCGACGGCATCGCCATGGCGTGGCGGGCCGGCTGCCGCGTCGCCAACATGGAATTCTCGCAGTTCCACCCGACCATCCTGCACCATTCCAAGGTCAAGAACTTCCTGGTCTCCGAGGCGGTGCGGGGCGAGGGCGGGCGCCTGCTGCTGCCCGACGGCTCGCGCTTCATGGATCGCTTCGACGCGCGCGGCGAACTGGCGCCGCGCGACATCGTGGCGCGCGCCATCGACCACGAGATGAAGCGGGTCGGCGCGCCTTGCGTCTATCTCGACATCAGCCACCGCGAACCGGCCTTCATCGCCCACCACTTCCCGACCATCCAGGCGCGCTGCGGCGAATTGGGCATCGACATCACCCGCGAGCCGATTCCCGTGGTTCCGGCCGCGCATTACACCTGCGGCGGCGTGGCCACCGACCTTGCCGGGCATACCGATATTCGCAATCTTTACGCGATCGGGGAAACCGCCTGCACCGGGCTGCACGGCGCCAACCGCATGGCCTCGAATTCGCTGCTCGAATGCCTGGTGCTGGCCGACGCGGCGGCCAGCGACATCGCGCGGCGCTTGGCCGGCATCGCCCCGCCGCCCGAAATCGCCCCCTGGGACGAAAGCCTGGTCACCAATTCCGACGAGGAGGTGGTCGTCACCCACAACTGGGGCGAACTGCGCAACTTCATGTGGGACTATGTCGGCATCGTGCGGACCACCAAACGCCTCCAGCGCGCCAAGCGCCGCGTCGATCTGCTCCAGGCCGAAATCGCCGCCTATTACAGCGCCTTCCGCGTCTCCAAGGACCTGCTGGAACTGCGCAATCTGGCCACCGTCGCCGATCTGATCATCCGCTCGGCCCTGTCGCGCAAGGAAAGCCGCGGTCTGCACTACACGCTCGATTTCCCCGAGCCCGACCACATCGTCTTGCCGCAGAACACCATCCTGGTCCCCGACCGCTTCGTGGCGGGGGCGTGGTGATACTTGAAGCGTGATGCCCAAAATGTGCATCACGCTTCAGCCGTTATGTTTATGTTTGCCCCTCTGCCTAAGCGGGCGCCTTCGGCCCCGCCTTTTGTCCCCTTTTCCGTCATGGCCGGGCTTGACCCGGCCATCCACGTCTGACCGCGGAAGCGGGCATGACGGCGTGGGAGGTTGCCTGTATCTTTTGAATGAATCCGTGCACTAGGGCATGCACAGATCCAATAAATATAAATGTGGCGGCACAATGGATTCCCGCTTTCGCGGGAATGACGACGCTAGTAAATATCAAACGGAAAATACTTGTCGTTGATCGTCTTGTAGGTCCCGTCCAGGCGAATCCTGGCGATCGCTTGGTTGAAGGCCTTCAGAAGATCGTCTTCGCCCTTGCGCAGGGCGATGCCGATCC